>CAZOWD010000078.1:0-8582 GCA_964583225.1 uncultured Verrucomicrobiales bacterium
AGTTTGTGTGGGGTTTAGAGTGCTTTCATGTTGCTCATGGCATCACGAAGCTCTTCACCGATGATTTCAACTTCGTGGTTGCGAATCATGAAGTTGACGTCAACGAGTTGTTTGTTGTCCACAGCGGTGCAACAACATCCAAGTCCTTCGCCGATGACGTCGGTGTCGATGCCTTTCATGAAGTCTTGGAGAAGTGGCTCGCATGCGTGGGCGAAGAGGTAACATCCGTATTCTGCGGTGTCGGAAATGATGCGGTTCATTTCGAAGAGTTTCTTACGAGCGATGGTGTTTGCGATGAGTGGAACCTCGTGCAGTGACTCGTAGTAAGCAGACTCAGGTTGGATGCCGGTATCAACCATTGCTTCATAAGCAAGCTCAACACCTGCGCGAACCATGGCGATCATGAGAATGCCTTTATCGAAGTAGTCTTGCTCAGAAATTTCGCCAGCACCTTCGGTTTTTTCAAACTCAGTTTCGCCGGTAGCGGCGCGCCATTCGAGAAGTTGTTTGTCTCCGTTAGCCCAGTCTTCCATCATAGTTTTGGAGAAATGACCGGAGATGATGTCGTCCATGTGCTTCTCAAAGAGTGGGCGCATGATGACTTTGAGTTGCTCAGAGAGTTCAAATGCTTTGATTTTAGCAGGGTTGGAAAGGCGATCCATCATGTTGGTGATGCCGCCTTGCTTGAGAGCCTCAGTGACGGTTTCCCATCCTTGTTGGATGAGTTTAACCGCGTAAGCAGGGTCAACGCCTTTTTCTTTCATTTTGTCGAAGCAAAGGATGGAGCCTGCTTGGAGGAGTCCGCAGAGGATGGTTTGCTCACCCATGAGGTCAGATTTAACTTCGGCTACAAATGATGACTCAAGAACGCCGGCATGGTGTCCGCCTTGAGCAACACAGAGAGCTTTAGCGATTTCCAAGCCGTTGCCGTTGGGGTCGTTTTCGCCGTGGCAGGCGATGAGAGTAGGAACTCCAAATCCGCGTTTGTATTCCTCGCGAACTTCAGATCCAGGAGATTTAGGAGCCACCATGATGACGGTGAGGTCCTTGCGGATCTCGGTGCCTTCTTCCACGATGTTAAATCCGTGAGCATAGCAGAAGGTAGCGCCTTCTTTCATGTGTGGGATAACGCTAGCAACTACGGAGGAGTGTTGCTTGTCTGGCGCAAGGTTCATGACGATGTCGGCAGTAGGAAGCATTTCTTCGTAAGTGCCAACAGCAAATCCGTTTTCAGTGGCGTTGAGGTATGACTGGCGTTTTTCAGCGATCGCAGCGTCGCGGAGAGTGTAGGAAACGTCGAGTCCGCTGTCGCGCATGTTCAGTCCTTGGTTGAGGCCTTGGGCTCCGCAGCCAACGATGACGATTTTTTTGCCTTTGGCTGCTTCAATGCCGTTGGCAAATTCTGAAGAGTCCATGAAGCGTGCGGTTCCGAGTTCTTCCAACTGGCGACGCAGGGGAAGTGTGTTAAAATAGTTTTTGCTCATAATAATGATAAAATGTGAAGGTTTGCTTTTGCAAGGCCTCTGTAAGGCGGTGCGTGTTGGTATTCAAGCTTAGTTTCTTTGTTGCGTAAATTGATTTGTTGTGTATTTTGAATTGCGTTTTTTGCAATTCAAATCCTGTATGACGATATTAGAGCTAAAGAACTTTTTGGTTTTGGCGCGGTTGCTGCACTTTGGCAAAGCCAGTGAAGCGTGTCACGTGAGCCCTTCGGCGTTGACGCGGAGCGTGCAGAGGATGGAGGAGGAGGTTGGGCAGGCATTGTTTTTGCGCGACAAGCGGTCTGTCCATTTGACTTTTGCTGGAGAAAAACTTCGAGAATACGCGAGCGAAGTGGTGAGCGGATGGGAGAATTTTTTGTTGGAGGTGAATGATGATGGCCACGTGGGCGGTTTGTTGTCCATTTATGCTTCGGTGACCGCGGTTTACAGTTTGTTGCCAGAGTTGCTGGAGTCGTATCGGGCAGCTTACCCTGAGGTGCAGGTTGATTTGCGCACGGGGTCCGCAGAGGAATCGATTCAACAAGTGATGAGCGGGGAGGTGGATTTATCGATAGCCGCTCTGCCCGAGCACAGCTATCCAGGAGTTGAGTTTATGCCTTTGGTGGAGACCGATTTGGTATTTATTGCTCGATCTGGAAATGCCGAGTGTGTGGATTTTGCAACGACCCCGCTGGTGGTTCCTCGGGGTGGTTTATCGCGTCGGAGGTTGGATCAGTGGTTTCGAGATCGAGGTATTGAACCCAATATCAAAACTGAGGTTTCGGGAAATGAGGGGATTTTGGCGATGGTGCGCTTGGGGAGTGGGGTTGGGATTGTTCCCGAGCTTGTGCTGGAGCGGAGCCCATTTCGCAACGATGTGCAAAAAATAAAAAAGGCGCCAAAGCTGGCACCTTATGTGGTTGGTTTTTGCACAAGTCAAAAAAATCTGCGCAAACCGAATATCGCGGCATTTTGGGCGCTTGCTGAAAAGGAACCTCGCGTTCGGAGGTGATGGCACTGTCCTTCTAGCTTTGGAGGCTGGCGAGCACGGCTTTTTGTGCGTGGAGACGGTTTTCAGCTTGCTGGAAAATAACATCCGCGTGGTCCTCAAGCACTTGCTCGGTGATCTCTTTGCCTCGGTAAGCGGGGAGGCAGTGGAGGACGATGTGGGATGGTTTTGAGTGGCTGAGTAACTCAGCGTTGACTTGGTAGTCGCCAAAGAGTGCTTCTTTTTCTTTTTGACCTTCTTCTCCCATGGAGAGCCATACGTCGGTGTAAATGACGTCGGCGTCTTTTGCTGCTTCGACAGGGTCTGTGGTGAGGGTGACGTTGGGAGCATCGAGGCGTGCCATGTATTCTGCGGATGGCAGGCAAGCCTCGGGGGAGGCGATGGCAAATTCAAAGCCAAGAATTTTAGCAGCCCACATCCAGGAGCGGGACATGTTGTTAAATCCATCCCCGATAAACGCTACTTTTTTACCTTCCCATGTGCCGAACTGTTCACGCATGGTGAGAAGGTCAGCTAGGATTTGGCATGGGTGGCCATCGTCGGTGAGGGCGTTGATGGTAGGGATGCCAGAGTAGTTTGCAAAATCGACGACGTCTTGCTGGGCAAACGTGCGGATGATCGTGCCGTGAACCATGCGACCGAGGACGCGTGCCGTATCTTTGATTGGTTCTCCACGACCGAGTTGGATATCGTTTGAGGAGAGGAACATGATGGATCCGCCAAGCTCGCGAACGCCTACTTCAAAAGAAACGCGGGTGCGTGTGGAGGATTTTGTGAAAATCATGGCCCAAGTTTGACCTTTGAGTGGGAGGTTTTTGTGGGTTCCGGTGGCTTTGCGCTCAGCTTTGAGTTCGGTAGCGAGGTCGATGAGACGCGTGATGCTATCGGCGGAAAGTTCTTCGATGGATAAAAGGTGATTCATGGGAATTGAAAGTTGAAAAATTTGTATTGGGGGTTGGGAAAGGGCGGATACTTAGCGAATTACGACAGAGAATCGAGTGTTTTTTTCAAAATGCTGAGCGCTTGGTCGATTTCGTCATCGGTGACGTTAAGTGCCGGAAGCCAACGAAGGGTGTTGGGGCCCGCTGGAACGGTGAGGAGTCGATTGTCCATAAGTGCTTTGCACAAGGCGGGAGCGAGAATGGTATCGGGCGCTAGAGCGAACCCGAGAAGGAGTCCGCAACCGCGGATTTCTGTAATGATGGGGGAGTTCCAGCGAGCGACTTCCTGACGGATGCGTTGCTCTTGGCGCGTGGCATTTTTAAGTAAATCTGCGGATTGAATTTCTGAAAGCACGGCGAGTGCCGATGAGCAGGCGAGCGGGTTGCCGCCATAGGTGGATCCGTGGGATCCCGCGTCCATGAGCGATGAGAGTTCCGTGCCTTCGGAGTCGATTGCGCGGTCGCTGACATAAAACGCTCCGATGGGGAACCCGCCTCCAAGCCCTTTTGCCATGGTGACGGTGTCGGGTTTGAGGTCAGGGCAAATGGATTTCCATCCCATCAGAGCTCCGGTGCGGCCGATGCCTGTTTGCACTTCGTCCAGCATCAGCAGGAGATCGTGTTTTTTGCAGAGGTCGGCTACTCCTTGGAGAAATTCGGGTGTGGCGCAGTGGACTCCACCTTCGCCTTGGATGGGTTCAAGCAAGATGCCGACGGTGTTGGAGGAAATGGCGGATTTTAATGCGTCGAGATCGTTGTAGTCGACATAGCGGAATCCAGAGAGAAGCGGAGTGAATCCCGTTTGGATTTTTTCTTGTCCCGTGGCGGCCATGGATCCGAGCGTGCGCCCGTGGAACGAACTGTTGAACGTGATGATTTCGTAGCGTGGGTTTCCTTTGGGATCGGGGTGCGCGTGACCGAATCGGCGAGCGGTTTTGATGGCCCCATCGTTGGCTTCAGCGCCTGAATTTCCGAAAAATACTTTTCCTGGAGATTGGATAAATTGCGTAACGATCGCCTCCGCCAGCATTTTTTGTTTGGGAATCTGGTAGAGGTTGGAGCAGTGAATGAGAGTTTTTGCCTGTGCCGTGATGGCTTCGACTTGGGCTGGATGGCAGTGCCCTAGGCTGCAAGTGGCGATGCCTGCACAGAAATCTAAGTATTCGTTCCCTTGGTCGTCCCAGAGTCGGGATCCGAGTCCCCGAATAGCGGTGAGCGGAAAATTGGCGTATGTGGGAAGAATGTAGGACATGCGGAGAAACTAGGGGAGGTGTGGGTTAGGTTTCAAGTTTCAAGTTGAGTGGCTTTCGTTTTGTGGTTAGGAAAGCGGGCGAATGAGGAAGATGGGATGGATTTTGGCTTTGCGAAAGAATCGGGTCAATAGCGACGTAAATGAATGGCGAGAGGGATTTGATTTTTCCTACGCTTGCACCTGAGGTAAATCAGGCTACACTAACCCCGCGCCTTACTATTTATGAAATCTACGATTCTGACTTTGGGTCTAACTTGGGTGATGACCGCCCATCTTTTTGCCGCTGATGCCGCTTCTGCTACCGAGAAGCAGGATGTTCTTGAAATCCTGTCGAAAGGCGGATTTATGATGTATCCCTTGGCTGTGCTTTCGGTGATCGCAGTGGTGTTGATTTTGTTTTACATGTTTACTATTCGTCGGAGCACGGTGGTGAGTGATAAATTTATGAATGCTGCTGAGGCGCTGATCCGTAAGCGGGATTATTTGGGGCTGATTGCGCATTGTAACCGTCAAAATCAGAGCATTGCTCGAATTACTGAGAAAACGCTGGATTTTATGACCAAAAATACGGGCGTGACCTTTAAAGAAGTTCGCGAAGTGGCGCAGGCTGAGGGATCTCGGCAGGCTGGAATGTTGACTCAGAGAATTAGTTACCTCGCGGATGTCGGAACGATTGCTCCAATGGGAGGGCTTCTCGGCACGGTGATCGGGATGATTCAGGCATTTATGCAGATTTCGAGTGGAAACTACGAGGGTGTGCGCACCAATCAACTGGCAGAAGGTGTGTATCAGGCGTTGGTGACCACTGCTGCGGGTTTGGTGATCGGGATTATAGCCGTTATTTTTTATTCTATTTTCAGAGGGCGTGTGCAGAAATATATTGCCGAGCTCGAGGCTGCTGCGACTCACCTGATGGCATTGCTGTCGGCTCAGTATAATCGACGCGGAGGCGCTGCTCCTCAGCCTATTTACCAAGATCATGAGGAATATGATGATTCTGACTCGCAGGATCAAAATTGGAATAGAGGGGATCAAGGTGAGCGTCGCCGTCGCCCGACCAATGATCGTCCAGATACTTATGGAATCTAGTTTGGCTAGAAATTTTAGAGAAACAAAAAGCGCGTATCAACGGTATGAAATTTCAAACGAGAGAACCTGAAAAAGCTGAATTCCAGTTGGCTCCGATGGTTGACGTGGTGTTTTTGTTGCTCATTTTCTTTATAACAACCATGCAACTTACGCAAAGCGAGCGGGAGTTGAACGTTTCTGTGCCTGTGGCTGAGGAGGGGGCAGATGCCCAGCAGTCGGTGGGTGAAATTATTGTGAACGTGCGCGAAAATGGAGAGGTGGTCGTGGATCAGTCCGTGATGGATAAATCGCAACTTTTTGCCAAACTTCAGCGTATCGCGGCGGTGCATAAAAACCAAGCGATTCGGATTCGGGGAGATGGAAAGGTGGAATACCAAAAAATTGTCGAAGTGATTGACGTTTGCCAAAAAGCGGGGATTCCCAATATTTCTTTTGCCACTCAGGTTCGGAAGAAAAAGTAATTCAAAAATCGAGATTTTATAGCTTCCCCCCTATTTTTATGCTTTCGCTCCCTTTTTTTATCTCACAATTAGCCACTTTACTGTTAATTTTACCAGTTCCCTTTAAATCAGCCTTGGCATATAGTGCTATTCTCTCTTATGGTTTGCACCACCCGAAGGCGGTGGTGGAGAAAGTCGATCTCGATCCTGATGCTGCCAACGAGTAGGTAATGCGCTTTGAACTCGTTTAGAGTTGCGTTACTGATTTTTAAATTTTGCCGTTATGATGCGTTTTATTCCCCTAATACTTATTGCTTTGATCTCCGTGAGTCCTTTGACGGCGCAGAATAATGCCCCTTTGGTTGCTAATCCGGGGCAAGATCAGTTTGAGTTTTGCAAGTTGCTTTATCGTCAGGCAAACGCAACGAAAGATCGAAATCGTCGTATCATGGCATATCGGCAGTTAGCGCCTCGTTTGGAGAATTATATTGCGCGTTATCCGAACAACCCGAATGCACAACCTGCGATGTATTATCTGGGAGAGTGTTATTATCAGAGTGGTTATTTGGATGAGGCTCGGCGGATATTTCACCGAGTGATTAACCGATACCAGAAGGGGCGGTATGTTGCGCTTTCCGCTAACCGCTTGGGTTATGATGCTTTTGCCAACAAAAAATACGATCAGGCGGCTATTTATTTTGGAAAAGTGGCGAGAATGGCGAGCACGGCCGAAGAGCGGTATCGTGGTCGGTATCAGGAGGCTTCGTGTTTTCGGTATTCAGGGCAGACCGACAGAGCGATTCGTTCTTACTTAGAAATCGAAGCCGCAGCGGGAGCTC
The DNA here is from genome assembly GCA_964583225.1 of uncultured Verrucomicrobiales bacterium. Taxonomy (GTDB): domain Bacteria; phylum Verrucomicrobiota; class Verrucomicrobiia; order Verrucomicrobiales; family Akkermansiaceae; genus Oceaniferula. The sequence goes on from CAZOWD010000078.1 coordinate 7,052, forward strand.
CAGCGGTTTACCGCGAAAACGCAAAACTTCGCTTGGGTTATTTGTATCTTGAAAAGAAAGATGTCAGGCGTGCGTTAGAAAAGTTTGCATCGCTGGTGAAGCCTGGTGTTTCAGATAAAGTGCGGGCTGATGCCGCGTTAAATGCGGGTCTTCTCTCTTTGCATTTAAAGAAAAAAGAAGATGCGGAGCGTTATTTTAAGACCGTGCTTTTGTCTAAGGAAGATCGATTTAAGCCACGGGCGCAGGCGGCTTTGATGAACTGCCTTTATGCCAAAAAAGATTACCAAGGGGTTTTCGATGTGATGAAGCGTGGAAGTTATCCTGGAAAACCATCTACAGAGGCGATCAAATTTACTTTGGCGGGAAGGAGTGCTTATCAGCTGAAGCGTTACACGGATGCCATTTCATTTTTTGCGCAGGCTGAACGCCAGAACCCGCTGTCGACAGAAGCTTTTGAGGCCGGTTATTACCGTTTGTTGTGTTTTTTCAGTATCAAGGGAGCGAATATTCCAAAGCAGGTGGATGCTTTTTTAGAGGTGTATCAGCATCGTTTTCCTGAGAATCCAAAAATTCACAAAGCTCTGTTGATGAAGGCTGAAACGCTTTTTGATGAAGGCAAGTTCCGAGAGGCTGCAGCTGCGTATAACCAGATCAATCCTGACTTGGTCGGAAAGGAAAATCAGGCAAATTTATTATTCAAGCGAGGATGGTGTCTTTCTGAGTCTGGCGACCACAATGGTGCGGTTCGGAGTTTTAGTCATTTTATCAATGAATACCCAGAAGATAAGCGGACGGCTATGGCGATAGCGCAGCGCGGGAAGTCTTATTTGGCTTTGGGGCAACGGGCAAAAGCGTTGAGAGATTTTGATCTGTTAATTCAGCGTTACCCTCAAAATAAATTAGCGGCGTTGGCGTGGCAAAGCAGTGCGCGGATTAAAAAAGATGATCACGATTATGCCGATATGATTCGTCGGTATGAGTCGATGCTTACGAGTTTTCCCGATTTGCGAAAAGAAACGATCGCTAATGCTTATTACTGGATTGGCTGGGGCGCGTATCAGATGAAAGATTACAAAAAGGCAATCCCAGCCTTGGAGAAGGCGAGTGAGTTGTTGCCCGATAAATACGGCTTAAACTCTCAGATGCTATTGCTTTATTGCAGTTATGCCATGAAAGATAAGGTCCGAGTCCAATCGGCTGTGGATGCTATCCGCGCCGAGAAGAAAGGGGATAAAGTTCAGCCATCGATTTACCGCTGGCTCGGCGTGCAGTGTTTTAACGGAGAAGAATATGAGGATGCCGAACGTTATTTAACGTTTGGATCAACTCCTGATGATCCGCGCCAAACCCCTAAAGCGTTCTGGAAAATGCTGGGGACGTGTCGGGTGAACATAGGGAAATATAAAGAAGCTCTTGTGGCGATATCGCATTTCCTCGATGTGGTGGAGGAACCTTTCTGGAAGGCCGAAGCTCTGCGGGATCAAGCAAAGGCGTATTTGGGACTTGGTAAGTTGCAGGAAGCTCGGAAGTC
>CAZOWD010000079.1:0-8563 GCA_964583225.1 uncultured Verrucomicrobiales bacterium
GTTATTTTGTTAGCTGATCTAACCCTAGGTTAGGGCTAACAGAATAGGATTAGTCTTCATCTTTGACGCTGGCGACAGCCATGTCTTCGATGTCGGTCCACTCGATGTAAGCCATAGGAGCAGAGTCGCTCATGCGGGCTCCGAGCTTTGTGATGCGGCAGTATCCACCTGGGCGGTCTGCACATGCTGGTCCAACTTCGCTGAAGAGCTTTTTCACAGTGTCCTTCTGGCGAAGGAATGCGATAGCTTGACGGCGAGCGTGAACGTCACCACGCTTGGCGAGTGTTACCATTTTCTCAGCCACTGGGCGGAGTGCTTTAGCTTTGGCGAGTGTGGTGCGGATGCGTCCGTGCTCGATAAGGCTGCAGGTAAGGTTTGCGAGGAGCGAGCGGCGGTGTGCGGCATCGCGTTGAAGTTTAACAGTTTTTCTTCTGTGTCTCATGGTATCAAATAGTTAGTCTTTAAGGTTTTGGGCGATGAGGTCTGCAAGGCCGACAGGTGCTTCTTCTTCTGCTCCGAGGCGAGGTGCGTTTACCGTTGGGATGGCACCTACAAGGAGAGAAGGATCGATGTTCATTCCGAGTCCGAGTCCAAGCTCGACGAGCTTGTCCTTGATTTCGTTGAGGGACTTCTTACCGAAGTTACGGTATTTCAGCATTTCTGCTTCAGTCTTAGTAGCAAGCTGACCAACGGTAGTGATGTTGGCGTTGTTGAGGCAGTTTGCGGCACGAACGGAGAGTTCGATCTCGTTGACGCTCATGTTGAGCAGTTTCTTGAGAGCGGCGTTCTCTTCGCTTTGCTCTGGTGCTGCTGATTCAAAGTCTACTGCGTTTTCGTCGTAGTTGACGAATACGTCGAGGTGGTGACGAAGAATTGCTGAAGCTTGAAGGAGCGCGTCGTTTGGTGTGATGCGTCCGTCTGTGAAGATGTCGAGCACGAGTTTGTCGTAGTCGGTCATCTGTCCCACACGAGCAGCTTCCACAGCGTATTTGACGCGGACGACTGGTGAGAAGATGGAGTCGATTGCGATGACGCCGATAGGCATGTCAGGGCGCTTGTTTTCGTCTCCTGTGTTAAATCCACGGCCGACTTTGATTTCAAATTCGCAGTCGAACTTCACCTTGCGGTCAAGTGTGCAGATGATTTGGTCTTTGTTGACCACCTCATACATGGTGTCGCCGTCGATGTCACCTGCGGTAACTGGACCTTCTTTCTCAACTTTGAGGGTCAAAACACGAGGCTCTTTGCCGTGGTGCTTAAACTTGACCTTTTTGAGGTTGAGGATGATGTCGGTTACGTCTTCGTGGCAGCCAGGAAGGCTTGAGAATTCGTGTTGCACACCTGCGATACGCACGGATGTGATAGCGGCGCCTTCAAGGGAAGAGAGGAGCACACGGCGGAGTGAGTTACCGATGGTGTGACCGTATCCGGGCTCAAATGGCTCGGCAATGAACTGAGCATAAGTGTCAGATTCAGTCTCTTCGTTTTTAATGAGACGGTTAGGGAGCTCAAAGCGATCAAGCTTAATTGGGCTCTTTTCAGGAGTTTCTGTGTTTTCTGTATTATCTAATTCTTCGGACATATATTTGTCTGGGTGACCGGGTTACCCTCTGGCGAGCGGGGATCAGCGGGTCGTCAAGGAGTGACAGTTGGCAGATTTGCAGAGGACCTACGGCAAGTTTCAAGCTCGCGGGAGGCGGAATAAAGGGGTAAAATAACAGGAAAGCAACCGTTTTTTTTGGATGAAGGCGCTTTTTTTTAGGGAATGAAGCTTTTTGAGTTTGTGGCGGGCGGAGTGCGTATGAAGTTGTTATTTCTTTGAGTTCTGTTTAGGGTTGGTGCATGAAGAAGTTTTTGGGGTGTTTGGTGTTGTTCAATTTGTTTTATTTGCTGGGGATTCCCGTGTTGTCTGCGGAGACGGCAGGGAATGTTTCCAGTCAGTTGATTGCTGAAACGTCCACCCAGTCATCTCCTAAGGCTTCAAAACATCCCCAAAAGCGAGTTTTTGGAAAATCCGATGAGGAGAGTTTTACGGGGAAGGTGGTAGTGATTAAGGTGGGGGAAGATGATTTGATGAATACAAACGCCTTTAAGTTTTGGCGTCGGGTGCTGAAGCGGGTGAACGATGAAAAAGCACGGGCTGTGGTGTTTGATTTAAATACGCCTGGTGGGCGCGCGATGGATACGGCCGACTTGATTATGGTGCAGATGCAGAAGCTGAAGGTGCCATCGTATGCGTTTGTGAATCAAAAGGCGCTGAGCGCGGGAGCGTTGGTCGCTTCTGGGACGGATGCTATTTACATGCATCCAGTATCTTCGATCGGTGCGGCAGCGTTGGTGAGTGGAGGGGGGCAGGAGATTCCTAAAATAATGCGGAAAAAATTGGAATCAGCCTTTGATGCCTTTGTGCGCTCTGTGGCGGAAAGTAAGGGGAGAAACCCCGATGTGATCCGCGCGATGATGTTTGAGGATAAATATTTCGATTTTGGATCGATTCAAGTTGAGCAGGGGCAACTGCTGACATTGACTGCGAAGGAGGCGGTGAGTGATTTTCACGGGAAGCCGTTGCTGGCGAAGGGGATTGTGAACAGCATTGACGAGCTTTTGGCGAAGGAAGGACTGTCCGATGCCGAGGTGGTTGTGGCGACGCCGACGGGGATGGAGAAATTTGCGTATTGGGCGAGCACGTTCTCGGCAATTTTGATTTTGATTGGCGTTGGTGGGGCGTATTTGGAGATGAAAACTCCCGGGTTTGGCTTGGGCGGTGGGATTTCTTTGATTGCCTTTGGATTGTTTTTCTTTGGAAATTACGCTGCAGGAAACATGGCAGGTTACGGGTTGATGGCTCTGTTTGTGCTGGGCGTGATCTTGGTGATTGTCGAGTTTTTCATTTTGCCTGGGATTATGATTCCTGGGATTGTGGGGGCTATTTTGATTTTAGTTTCGCTGTTTTTTGCGATGGTTGATGAGTTTGCCTTTGAGGATAACCGCGTGCGAGGATGGGATTCTGCGGATGCGTGGAAATTTATCGATGGTCCGGCGATGACGCTCGCGGTGGGGTTAACCGGTGCGGTGATTTTGATTTTGCTGATGATGAAATACCTGCCGAATTTACCGCTCTTTAACCGACTGGTTATGCAAAAAGAGTTGGCGAGTGGCGTGGGGGATGATCACGGTGCAGAAGGCGGGCGCAAAGGACTCAGAGGGGTAACGATCACCGCGTTACGCCCCGCTGGAAAAGGGGAGTTTGATGGGGAAGTTTTGGATATAACCGCCGCAAACGGATTTATCGAATCGGGCCAACCCGTGGAGGTTGTATCGGAGGATGGATTGCGCGTTTTGGTGGAGCTGGTTCATTCCGATGAACCCTCTGAGCCTACTGAATGAGTTCGCTGATTTTTCTTCGGATTTCCTCGTGTTTTTCTAAATCCATTACTTTGGATCCGTCGGGCCAAGAAACATAAATGGTATCCATGGCTGCCCCTTTTTCTGTGCAAATGCGGGCGTGGACGGTGGCTAGACCGAGTTGAGAAATGGCGAGGAAGAGATCGTGCAACAACGCGATCCGGTCGAGCGCTTGAATTTCGATGGCGGTGCAGGAATCGCTGAGTTCGTTGCTCACCGTGACCCGAGTGGGAAAGGGGATGCCTCCCTTGTTGCTGTCTGTTCTGAGGAAGTTGGTTTTCCGAGTGAGGTATTTTTCCGGATAATAATTTTGATGCGGGTCTGATGACTCGTTTGTTTTTAGAAATGTTTCAAAAACTCTCTGGCGATCGCGCTCGGAAGTGATGGGTTCTTGGTCGATGGTGCAAACTTGAAAAACATCGCAGGCAATGCCGTCTTTGCGTGTGTAAACGTCTGCGCTGATAATGTTGATTTCATGGGCGGCGAGTGCGCAGCAGATTTTTTCTAAGAAAAGTGGGCGGTTCCAAGCCGAGACGACGAGTTCTGTGTGTGATCGGTCATCGCGTTTGATCCATTGCATGTCGCAGGCAAATTGCCCGTTGGCTACGGCATCGCGTTTTCTAAATTTGTAGATGGATTTGATGTGGATTGCCAGATTGCGAGGCTCTCTAAATCTAAAATACGCCTTGGGCATAAGTTGGAAATGACGCTCCATTTCCTCGTGATAAGATTTGGAGAGAATTTTTCGGCACCGGGTGAGAAGTTCCGCTTTGTGGGTTTCTGCAATGGATTTGAAATTTTCTTTTCCCTCTTTGAGCCAGAGTCGTGTGGCGCTGTAGAGTTGGAGAATGAGAGATTCTTTCCACGGAGACCAAGCTTCCTCATTGGTCCCGTTGGAATCGGCCCAAGTAAATAAGAGGAGAGCGTCGAGATTTGATTTTTCTTTCATGATTCCTGCAAATTCTTCGATGACGGCAGGGTCTGAAAGGTCTCGGCTCGTGGCAAAACGCCAGAGCATGAGGTGGTTGTCCACAAGAAACATGATGAGCTTGCGGCGACCGCTTCGAATTTGAAGGCGACGGCATACTTTATCGGCGAGGATGGCTGAGCCATCAATGTGTTCGCGCACATTTTCAGCGCGGCCAGAGTCGTGAAGAATCAGGGCGAGGTAGAGCGCGTAGGGGTCTTGAATGCGTCGGAATAGCTCTTGATAGCGGGAGGTGTCTGGTGCGTTGGGATCTTCTTCGTCGGGCTCATCGGTGAGACTGTCGAGAAAGTCGATGCAGCGGAGCGTGTGTTCGTCTGCGGTGTAGCGATGAAAAAACTCGTGCTGAACCAAGCAGTCCATGGCTCCAAACTCGGGTAGGTATCTATCGAGCACGAGCGTGCGGTGCATGAGGCGCAAAATGCGAGCTACTTCACCTTTGCGCTCCAGAATTGCACGGAACGTTTCGCGGTTTGCGATATTGTAGCGGAATGAGCGATCGATTTTTTTAGCGGCTCGGTGAATGAACTTTCGTGCCTGTGGGCTGAGTTCGAGATGTTTTAACTGGCAATGCTGGAAAATACGCATGAGCCGGTTGGGGTCTTCCTCAAAGGCGTTTTCATTTTCGAGGAAGATGCGACCGTGCTGAGAGTAAAACCCATCAAATTTTTTGATTTCATCTGAGTGGTGGCGAAATGGGATAAATTTGAGGAGTCCTTTTTGTTTTTTTGTTTCACTCTCAATCTCAAAATATTCCATCAATGAAGTGCTATGCGTAAAAATCGCCCGAGTGTGTCGGTAGTAATCGCGCATAAAAAACTCGCAACGGCGGAGGATGGTTTTTTGTGGGTAAGAAAAATTAGTGGCTACGATCCCTTGGAGTCGCAGCGTGAGGATGTCTGAGGCTCTGCCATTTTCATAGTGGAGTTCGGTTCGAACACGGAGGATGAAATCGTAGGCGTTTTTGAGCTGATCGCAGGTGCTTTGGGTGATGATGTTTGCCTCGACGAGTTCTTCGAGGGTTCTGAACCCCCGCTTGGTTCGGGCAATCCAAAGGACGTTGTGGTAGTCGCGAAGTCCTCCACAACTTTCTTTGACGTGGGGTTCTTGGAGGAAAACGGTGTAGGAGTATTTGCTGTGTCGGCTCCGCAGGTCTTTGCGACGGAGGTTGAAAAAATCTTCCTGTCCTTTTTGGACGCATTCCTTTTCAAATTTAGGGGCAAATTCATCAAAAAGCTCTTTGTTTCCCGAGATGAACCGCGCGTCCATCATCGCGGTTTTGCTTTGTTGGTCTTCTTGAGCTTCGGAGATGCATTCTGCAATAGATCGGCTCGTGTGGCCAACTTTGAACCCGCAATCCCAGAGAGTGTAAAGGATTTCTTCAATGACGGTGGAACAGGCTGTGGGCAGTTTGTGTGAGGGCTTGGGTAAAAGAAAGAGGAGGTCGAGGTCCGATGCGGGGTTGAGCTCGCGGCGACCGTATCCGCCCTGCGCCACGAGCGCCATGGGGGAGTCGCATTGATTTTGTCGGGCTGTCGCGACTTTAAATAAAACGCTCAGAATCGTATCGATGAGTTGTGTGCGAGCGTGCACAATTTCAAATCCACCAGCTCCGTTTTTGTGACGTTGTTGAATTTTTTTCTCCTCGGCTCGAAGATATTGGATGATTCGCGGAGTAACTTCTTGGGCAGAGAGGTTTTCTTCAACGAGAGAGTCGAGTTCGGAGGGAATGGTTGGGTCGGACACTGTTGGTAATGTGTGGGTGATGTTTTACGTGGAAAGTTTGCGTTGGTCCTTGGGAAGTTTGAGCCAAGCCTGAACTTCTTCGAGCGTTCGGGTGTTGAGCACATCTTCACGGCGGAGCCACCCTTTCCGAGCAATCCGAATGCCAAGAGCCAAAAATTGGAGGTGGTCTGTGTGGTGGGCGTCTGGGTTGATGGAGGTCATAACGCCTTTGTCGCGGGCACGGTGCCAGTGACGCCAGTCCATATCGAGTCGGCGCGGATTACAGTTGAGCTCGATGATGGTTCCTGTTTCTGCGGCGCAGTCGATTATTTTTCCTATGTCGAGCGCGTAGCTTTTTCTGCGAAGAAGGATTCTGCCCGTGAGGTGTCCGATCATGGTGACGTGCGGGTTTTCCATGGCGGAAATGATTCGGGCTGTCATTTCTTTTTCGCTGAGCTGCATCGAGTTGTGGATGGAGGCGACGCAGTAGTCGAGTTGAGAGAGAACGTCATCTGAGAAATCGAGCGAGCCGTCTTTGAGAATGTCCACCTCACTGCCTGCAAAAATGTAAAATTCGTCTCCGTTTGCTTTGGATTCGGCGTTGAGTTGTCTGATTTTTTCGACTTGGCGAAGTAAGCGGTCGGGGTAGAGCCCGTTGGCTTGAAATTGCCCCTTGGAGTGATCGGCGATACCCAAATATTGAAGTCCAAGTTCACGGGCAGCGCCGGCCATTTCTTCCAACGAGTTTTTTCCGTCGGACTCGGTTGTGTGGTTGTGGAAGGTGCCTCTGAGATTTTCGAGTTCGATGAGGCGGGGAAGCTCTCCAGCGTCGGCAGCTTCGATTTCTCCACGGTTTTCGCGGAGCTCTGCTGGGATTGGTTGGAGCTTGAGCGCACGGTAAATATCGTCTTCTTCGTGGATTTCTGGAGGAAGAGGGGAGTCTGATGATTTTGGGCTGAGTTCGTATTCGTTGAGCGACCACCCGTAACTGAGCGCGCGGGATCGCAGGGCGACGTTGTGTTCTTTGCTACCTGAGAAATACTGAAGCGCGAAGGGGAATTGAGCGTTAGACACGGCGCGGAGGTCACACTGGAGTCCGTTTTCGAGTCGGATGGCCGCTTTGGTTTCTCCGCAAACGATGACTGATTCAGCTTCTGGAAGATCGGCAAAAAATTGGGTTAGCGCGGACGGGTTGGAGGTTGCAACGAGGAAGTCGAGATCGTGTAGGATTTCTTTTCCGCGTCGGTAGGACCCCGCGAGGGAAGCTCTCAGCGTGTCTGGATGGTTGCGAAGGGTTTCGAGCATGGTTTCCGCGATAGGAGCCACGCTACCTAGTTGGAAAAAGTCGGCGAAATTTTCTTTTAGCTCGATGGCTTCCAGCAGCTTTTCGACAGTTTTTTTGCCGAAGCCAGGAAGGGTGACGATTTGACCGTTTAAGCAGGCTTCTTTAAGCGCGGAGATGGAGTCGATTCCGAGTTTGTCGTAAAGCGCTTTAATTTTTTTAGGCCCTAATCCCTGAATGGTGAAAAGATCAAAAATACCTTCGGGAAATTCCGCGCGGAGATTTTGGTGAAACTGGAGTTTTCCCGTGCTGGCTAGTTCGTGGAGTTTTTGTTGGAGCGCCTCGCCGATCCCTTTGATGCCTTTGAGTTGGTTGGCTGCGGCGAGCGTTACAATGTCTTTGTTTTCCTCGGCTGTTTCGTCGAATTGCCGAACCGTTTCTGCCCCATTTCGGTAGGCGCGGATTTTGAAAGCGTTTTCTCCTTTGAGTTCAAGCAGGAGCGCTATTTCATCGAGAACATCGGCTAGGTCGTCGCGGGAAAGTGGCATGGGAGAGAGGAATGTTGAGCTGAAAAATGATTATCGACCTTTAACCAAAGTGATGCTGTGCGGGTTGTAGTGGTCTTTCGGGCTGAAGAGCCAACCAGGATTTTTATCGATGACCTTGTATCCCGTAAGCATAAATTCGGGGAGAAACTGGTTGGAGTTGACCTCGTAAACGGTGTCGCCGGTGAAGTAACCGTAGAGTCTGTAAACGTAGTTCTGGTCAAATCCAAAGCGGTGTCCAACGGGGCCGTCCTCGGGAAGGCGGTCGGGTTGGAGTTTTTTGCTTTCGTTCATAACAACGAGCTTGGCTTCGTTGGCGCTTTGGCCCGGCTTACGGACATAACCCCAGAATCGGGTATGTTTGACGTAGTAGCGACGACCGTAAAAAAAGTTGCCACGGGGTTCGTTGGCGATTTGTGCCTGACGCTCTTCAACGGTGGGTCCTCCCATGTTGGGCGGTCCGAAGGTTGGTCCAAAACTACTGCGACCTCCGGTGTTCGAGCAGGAGTTTAAAAGGATCGTTGCGGTTAGGGGGGCGATGAGAAAAAGGAAAAGGCGTCGCATGCGAAGGAGCATTGGTGAGAATGAGCGAGAGGTCAAGGCGTCTGTTTTGAGGGGCTT
>CAZOWD010000080.1:0-8452 GCA_964583225.1 uncultured Verrucomicrobiales bacterium
AGCGAGGTCGTCAAACATCGACGCGTCATCGGTCTGCGCCTTAAATGGAATTGCTAAAGCTTCGCGCACAGGAAACCCCATCACAAGTCGCCCCGATGGAATTTTTTCAATCTCAGCGACCTCTGAAAAAGACTCCTCAGACACTCTTTCAAACTCTCGGTCGCCCACACCCCGCCACAATTCCCAGCCATCAGAGCTGGGAAGCAGCAAAATATTGTCAGTTTTTTTACTCAAAATAAAATCAGGGAAGGTTGAAATGTTTGCGAAGTTGCCTTTGGAGAATGTTAAAAAAATTAAGGTAGAACCTCTTCGGTTCGTTCCAGAATAACTGGTTGCCCAGTGCGACTTTTTAACACCAGTGTGATGCGCCGCTTGACCGTGCCTGCTCGGCCATCACTGATAATTCGAGCGGTTTTATCTTTCACTGTAAATCGGGGCATCACTATTGGCATCTGAAAGTCAGAAACTCCTAGCAGATTAAGCGCTGCCGTCAAATCTTGAAATCGAATATCGTCCTCGGTATCCCGCTCTAAATCAGGCCCCATAATCTGCTCAACCAAACTTTGCGCTTTCTCGATGGGAACATCCGCTGCCGCCGCTATCAATTCTGGCTCAGCTTCGTTGATATCCAATTTTCCTTCACTCCAAACCGTAAACCATTTTCGCCACTGAGGTTGCACAGACTCCAGCAGATCCATATCTTTCACCAAACGCATTTCATCCAGCGAGTAAAACGGACGGTTAAACGGGTGGTTGGGTCGGCCATGAGCCTCATACCAATCAACCTCCGCCCCATTCAACTCAGCCAAATCACCGCCATCCACCCAATCGGTCAAATTTGCCACCAGCATTTGCGCATCGTCAAACTCCATCCCCCACCCCGTGAAGATTCCCGTGAGCAAAGTTTTATCTTTTCTCAGCAAAATAGCATTGATGTTAAACCGAGCCGCCTCCGATTTAATACGCGCCTTGTAAGACAACTCTCCGTCCTCACTCGTCCAATCCAACAAAGGATCCATAGGTTTCACCGCTGGATTTGCAGCTACGGCAATGCCACGTTCAGCAGCTTGTAGCGCTTCAAATCCATTCAGTTGAGCCGATACGATATCAGCATCGTGATACACCACGCGAACTGCCGCAAACACAGCCAAAGATAAAATCGCCATGATCCAGAAAACGGCAATGAGCGCGCTTCCTGAAGCCTTTTGACGCAATGTGTAGCTGATTTTCATTTTATCTTTGTTATCTTTGAATACGCAAACGTCTCGGCTTGCTCGGATTTCTCGGAGTTAGCGGACGCGCTGGAATGGCTGGCTGAAGTTCAATTGGCGGAACCACTCCAGGCACATTTCCTCCGCTTTCACCACCGCCTTCTGGAGTTCCTGGAGTTCCTGGGATCTCAGGATTCACAGGATTTGTAGGCGAACCTTGAGGACCTGCTGGATTTTTTTGAAGCATCTGACGCATATACACTTCTGGGTTTTGTTTCGGAACCACCCAAAACGTCTGCTGCACAATATCTGCCGAGGGATCAAACCGACAATACAACTTCACAAGCAAAGGCAACTTTCCCTTTTTATCCCAATCCAGCGTCTGCTCCATCGTCCGACCATCCACCACCTCACAATCACAAAGCCACAAATCTTCGATCAGCGTAATCTCCGCCGCAGGCTCCACATCCTCCGGAACACTCCCCGTCGAATCTTCCAAGATTTTAGTATCATAAAACCGAAGGACGACATCAATAAATCCATCCCGCTGCTCCACCGTCGCCAACTCCACAGCTTCGGCCGTCATCGGAACCTTCCCCCAACTAAAAGACATGGGAACATTTTGAAATGTCAGCGTAAACAATCTCCGCTTTGCACTCGCCTCGGAAGTTTCCAAACGCATCACAGCATTTCCAGGGATCTGCTCAAAATGTTTTTTTAACAGATTAAAAAACGCGTTCCGCTCCATCGTTGCGTTTTGTTCATCAACCACCGCCTGACTCAACATCATCGAGGACTGTGCCACGCGAAAAACCATCCCCACAAGCATCGCCATCAAACCCAAGGCAATCACCATCTCCAACAAGGTAAACCCCTTGCTGTTTCGCCGCTGCCTATGCCGATTCATTTTCAAAATACTTAAGGTTTATACAGATTAGCATACCTCCAGGTTTCGGCACGTTGCTCTTGCCAACCATCGTCAGTTTCCCAATGAACGACAACCTCAATCCGAAACATCTTTTGCAACAACTGACCATCCACATTTTCCAATTCCAATGGTTCGATAATGGTTTCCACCTGAGTCTTTTCAAAGGAGGTGTCGTCCCCCGTGATTTCCGTTAAATCCACGGTTGTCGAACCTTCTTCCAAATTCGGATTACTCAGCGCATCCAGCAACGCACTCTGAAGAATCCGCTCCACACGCATTTCCGACTGAATCAAACTCGCCGTCTGACTCGTCATGTGCAGCGCCTTCACCAGCGAAACCGCCACGGCCGAAAACAGCCCAAGCGCAATGATGATTTCAAGAAGCACATACCCCGCCTCGACCTTTCGAGAGCTTTTACAAAAACGCCTCTGGGCCGATTGAATCTGAATCTTTGAAACGGGACACTTCATCATCTTAATCATCCTGCACACTCATTTCCTCATCCCGCACCGCGCCCGTTAAAGGACTCAGCGTATGCAAAATCCAACTTTTCTCCATACTGCAACGAATTGAAATAGGCTCAACTAAGCCTTCAGGCGCCAAGATCAACTCCACCTTTTTATCTCCTTCAATTTCCTCCCAAACATCAGAGCGCCAGCGGCGAATTTCATATTTCACCTCTGGATCTATAGATTCCGTAGCCGTCACGCTTTTAAACACCTCCCGCTCATTTAATTCCGCCCCGTCATCGTCATACAACTCCTGCTCGCTCCCCACATACTGAGGCGCCAGTGAAATACCCGAAGAGCTAATCGTCACCATATACGGTCGCTGTTGGAGCACTGCCACAGATCGACCTCGCCGAATCAACGACTCAATACCATCCATCGCCTTCAGTAATTTTTTCTCTTTATTTACCGAAGCGACACTCACCGTCACCCACGCGACGAGAATCCCAATCATCCCCAACACAAACACCATTTCCAGCAAGGTGAAGCCCGAAACTTCCCCTTGCATCCCACGCATTCTCTTCGCCTGACCGACTTGATTATTCATCCTGGCTCGACATATCATCCTCAGTCCCCTCTATACCATCATCCCCCTTTGAAATAATTTCAGGACGCGATTTGTCTTTCGTTCCAGGATATTTATAAATGTATTCGTTACCCCACGGATCGAGCTGTGGTTTGGTTTGAAGTTGCTTCCAACGCCGTGGCCTTGGAGCCGTCGTAGGTTTTTCAATCAACGCTTTTAACCCTTGTTGCTGGGAAGGGTAATGACCTGCCATGGTTTTATAAGCCATAAGCGCACTTTCAATCCCACTAAAGTCTCCCTCGACTCGAGTTACATTTCCCACAGATCCAATCTTCTTAAGCGTCACCATCACCCCGCCCATAATCAGCGCAATAATACCAAGCACAATCACCATCTCCAGCAAAGTAAAGCCAGAGGCGACGGTAAATGGACGAGAAGAACGGCGGCGATTCGTATTAAATGGCAGTGATTTCATTGGTAAAATAAAAGGTTGTTTTTATGAAAAGATAAAGAGCGTGAGAATCCACCCTTCTGACGGAGGAAGGGTAAACGAATTAGAGAAAATACACCAGCCTTTCTCGAATTCTTCTCACTGCGTCATATTTCCCCGCTAAAAGTGCGCCCGACAACTAAAAAAACGAAAAATCCACTCACATCGGAGGCACAGCCATCAGAGAGAAATACCAATCCCACGTTTGCCATCCCCAAAAAATCCAACACACAGCCCCAAATGCCAAGCTCGGGCCAAAAGGCAAACGCTGCCCAAATCCCATCCGACCAAGGATCGCCAAAACAATACTAAACAAACAAGCGACAAAAATAGTAAATAGAACCGACTGCCACCCCAGACAAGCCCCCAACATCCCCATGAGATACACATCTCCCATCCCCATAGCTTCCCGCGGGATTACTACTTTTTTTGCCTTTCCTGAAAGCGATTTCAAATCTTCAATCATCGCCATTTTTCCAGCGACCTCGATCCGATCCCCTTTAATAATCAATTCATCCGATTTGATTTTTTTGCCATCCACTCGGAACTCAGCACCCTCGATAATCAACTTATCGCTCTCTCTATAAAAAAGATCCGACCAACCATACGCTTCTCCATCGATCACAAAACACAACTCTTGGAGCTCATCATTTTCATCCTCGGGCTCACGCAATTCCCAATCAACCAATCGATCAAACTCCATGTTCTTTTTTCCAAAAGCGAGTTTTCCCAAAAGCACCACCGCCCAAAGCCCTCCAAAGCCAGCCGCAAAACCAATCGCCGACGCCGTCAAACCATCAACCCACCCTTCAGCGCGTAAATGCGACTGCAACACAGCGCCCCCCACAAACCCCAACGCAGTTCCCAGCCAAGTCACCGATAGCGGGATCACCATCAGTTCAGCATCCACAAACACCACCACAATCAGGAGCGCCATCAAAAGCATATAAAATCCAGCCAGTAATGGTGAGGACGAAAACAAAAGCCACATCAACAAAAAAACAACGGCCGTAAGCAACTCAACCGCAAAATACCGAAAAGGAATCCGACAGCCACATTCCGCACACTTCCCCCGTTGCACCAGCCAAGTCAACAAGGGAATATTTCGATACCACGGGATATCTTTACCACACACGGGACAAAAAGAACGCTTCGGGTGATTAACCGACAACCCACGAGGTAAGCGATAGATCGCTACATTCAAGAATGATCCAATACAAGCACCCAGCAAAAACGCGGAAACAACAAACAACGGGTGCTGCCAATTTACAGCATGCAACGAATCAAAAAACGCGGGCATGCCGAGGACGCTACTTTATTTCTCAGCCCAAATCGACACGAATTTTCAAGCGAAGCTAAAACAAACTGCCCAAATAAGCGACACGACCCGATATTTCTCAAGGATTTAGTATTGCTACACAGCCATTCTCCCCCTACCTTCCCGCGCCCGCCTGTGCATTTACAGACGGAAACCGACTTATTTATTGTTTCTGCTATGATCGAAAACATCCGCAAATACACCGGCCTAATGGCTGTCGTCTTCGTCCTGCTTGGAGCAGGATTCCTTTTCACCATGGGACCTGGCCGCGGTGGTGGTGGAATATCCACGGGACCAACCATGCTTGAAGTGAACGGTCGAGGACTCGACCAAATCTCCTACCAACGCATGGGAGCCAACAGTCTTCAACTCGCTTCAGAAGCTGGCCTTCACGGTTATATCAACTTACTCATGGCGCCTGATGCACAACAACTTCAGCAAGCCATGCAGCTTGGACGTTTCGGGTATAACTACTTCACCATGATGCGTGGAAACATCAACGACCAAGATCTGAACCGGTTCATCGCAAACCGAATCATCCTTCAGAAAGCCATGGTCGACCTCGGGATTTATGCCGACGAAGAAGAAGTTTCCAAAACACTCAAGGAGACCCCAATTTTTGCACCTAACGGAAAATTCGACCAAGCAGCTTACACGCTTTTTGTTGAAAAACGTCTCGGCAGACTTGGAATGACCGAAAAAGACCTTCGCCAACTCGTTCGCGAAAGCCTTTGCTTAAACAAACTTGTCGGCATCGTCGGTGGAGGAATCACCCCAGTTCGCTCAGCGGTTCAAGACATCGTTGACGCTCAAAACCAAACCGTCACACTCACCGAAGTTGTTCTCAATCGGGACGATTTTGTCGAAAAAGAAAACCCAACGGAAGAGGAAATCAAAGCCTACTGGGAATCCCACAAGGACGCTTATAAAACGGACGAACAACGCAGCATTTCTTACGTTCTTCTCGACCTTCCCAAAGAAACGGCCGACGCTGACAAAGAAAAAGACGCTAAGAAAAAAGCGGAAACAGCCGAGAAAAAACGCTTAGAAGGCATCGCGCTCAGCAAAGAAATCACAGCTACCTATCAAGACATTCTCGATAGCGAATCTGCTAAACGCCCACTCGACTTCAAATCCATCATTGAAGGGCGCAAACACAAAATTGTTACCACGGGGCTTTTCACAGCATCCACACTTCCCAAGGAACTCAAAGGACTCAAACTTCGTGGATCTACCAACCGCGACCGCCCTCTGAGCGATGTCATCTTTAGCATTTCCATGTCAACCAACGACTACGACCGCGTATCTGACCCACTTCCCGTTGGGGAGCACGGATGGATCATCTTCCTTCTCGATAAAGTGGTTGAACCCGTCTTACTCGACTACAAAACAGCACGCAACAAAGCACGCGCCAAGCTCATCAGTGAAAATGCTACCAAGAAAGTAAAACAAGCCGCCAAAGACCAACGCGCAGCTATTCTTGAGCTGATGAAATCTGGTAAAGATTTCGACACAGCAGCTAAAGAAAAAGGACTCAAGCCCGTGCAAATCGGTCCATTCTCACAAACTTCAAACCAACCCAAAGATGAGCCTAGCGCCCGCCTCCTTCACACGATGGCAGCGGAACTCAACCCTGGAGACGTTTCCGAAACAATCGACGAAACTGATCGCTCACTCTTCTTCTACCTCGTAAAACGCGAGCTTGAAGATTCTGAGGCCAACAAACTCAACATCGATCGTGCAATCCAAGGCACAAAAATCGACTTCATGCTCCGCACTTACCTCAGCTGGATGCAACAGCAGTTTGACAATGCCAACGTCAAAGGGCTACGCACTCAACAAAAGTAATTTATCTCTGATTCAAAAATCATGTTCTACATCACTACAGCCATCGACTACACCAACGGCGCGCCCCACATTGGACACGCCTACGAAAAAGTCCTTGCCGATGTTATCACCCGCTACCGTCGCCTCTCTGGCGACGAGGCCTACTTCCTCACGGGAGTAGATCAGCACGGACAAAAAGTGCAGCAAACGGCGGAAAAAGAAAACGTCAACCCTGCCACCTTCGCCCAGCGGAACACCAAAAAGTTCATCAAGCTCTGGAAGAAACTCAACGTCAACTACGACGGATGGGCTGAAACCGTGGACCCACGCCACAAGGCATGCGTTCAAAAAATCTTGAGCAAACTCCACAGCGAAGGACTCATTTACAAAAAACACTACAAAGGTTACTACTCTATCCGCCAAGAACAATTCCTCACGGACAAAGAACGCGGAGAGGACGGAAACTTTGGTCCCGAGTGGGGCGAAGTCGAAGAGCGCGACGAAGAAAACTACTACTTCAAGCTCAGCGACCAAGCCGAATGGCTCAAAAGCTATGTGGAGGCGAACGATGACTTCTTGATTCCTTCATTCCGGAAATCCGAGGTGATCAACGCCATCGAGCGCGCCGCGGAAACAGACCTCTGTATTTCCCGCCCCAAATCCCGCCTCAAGTGGGGAATCGAACTTCCTTTCGACACCGACTTTGTCACCTACGTTTGGTTTGACGCACTCATCAACTACATCTCCTTTGCTGGCTATCTCGCCGAAGAAGGATCTGACCTTCCAGATTTCGAACAACTCTGGCCAGCCAACATCCATGTTTTGGGAAAAGACATCCTCGTCCCCTCCCACTCCATTTACTGGCCTGCCATGTTGCACGCCATCGGGTTCACCGATGAGCAAATGCCCTCACTTCTCGTTCACGGATGGTGGAACATCAAAGGAGAAAAAATGTCCAAATCTATCGGAAACGTCGTCGATCCCGACGCCTTAGCCGATCAGTTTGGTCCAGAAACACTCCGTTACTACCTCGTGCGCGACATCGTTACAGGCAAAGATGCCAATTTCGATGCCGACCGCCTCGTGATGCTCTACAACACGGAACTTGCCAACGATCTCGGCAACCTCTGCAACCGAGCACTCAACATGAGCAAACGCTTCCTCGGAGGCATCATGGAACCCAGTGAGTTTGACGATGACGATTGCAAAGCGCTCCGCCAATCTCTTACAGATGCCACTGCCGCCTATCAGGCTGCCATGGAAACTTACAACACGGCAGGCGCCCTCGAAGCCTTAAACCAGCATGTGAGTTTCTGTAACGGATACGCCGAACGCAACCGCCCTTGGGAACTCGCCAAAGACGAAACCAAACGCGACCAACTTGCTGCAGTGCTTTACCACATGGTTGAAAGTTGCGCACACATCAGCGTCCTTCTTTCTCCCGTCACTCCAGAGGCCTGCGCAAAAATTCAAAACCAACTGCGCCTTCCCGAACTCGCAGAAAAAACCATCCCCGAACTCGCTTGGGGACTCATCCCTGCAGGGCACGAAATCGGAAAACCCAAACCCGTCTTCCCAAGGATTCAAATCCCAACCGAAGACTAAAGGTCCCCCTTTCCGACAAAAAACTTCCAATCCCACGC
>CAZOWD010000081.1:0-8328 GCA_964583225.1 uncultured Verrucomicrobiales bacterium
TTTTTCCGTCACGGGCTTGGCTTTAGGAGCTTCAGCTTTTGATGCTGCGGGTTTGGCCTCGGCCTTAGGAGCTTCAGAAGATTTTTCAGTCGCTGGCTTGGCTTTAGAAGCTTCAGCTTTTGATGCCTCGGGTTTAGCAGTTTCAGCTTTGGGTGCTTCGGCGGCGGCTTTAGCCTCCTGCTCTTTTTTCAGCTTGTCAGCTTCTGCTTTTTTCTTAAGTCGCTCGGCTTTGGCTTTTTCAGCAGCTGCCTTTTTCTCTGCAGCGGCTTTCCGGCTGGCAGCCACAGCAGCAGCTTGCTCAGGTCGGATTTTTTCATGATAAGAAACAGGCTTCGCCAAACGATCTAATCCGTAGAGCATATCGTCAAAACGATCCGTTTTGCTCAGCTCATAATCATTGTCCATGTAGATTGAGTCAAACGGACAAACTTCAGCACAAATACCACAGTTCATACAAACGGAATAGTCGATTTCAAACACAGCGGGGCGTTTCATCGACTTTCCTTTTTCATCGCGCAAAAGCTCGATGTAAATACACTGAGGCGGGCAGGCTTTTTCACAAATCGTGCATGCTGTGCAACGTAAACCCGCTTCGGGGTCATCGCCATCATGGACGAGAAATGGGAAATTTCGGAAGTTTGGGGTGATCGCAACGCGTTCTTCTGGATACTGCACCGTGGTTAAACGGTCTTCTTTGTAGTAACTCTGAACGAAGTTTTTCGCCGTCACGGCCAGTCCCTGAAAGAGCCCCAGACCAGGCAAAACAATCTTCTTCGAAGAAGATTTGCCGTCTGCAGGTTTTTCTTTATTGGCGGATGGTTCCATAGAGATGTTAGTTTTAAAAATCGGTTATTTTCTGGCAGGATTTACAAAAGTTTCTACTTACAACCTGCTACTTGCTTCTTTATTTTCTATCGATCCACTTCTCCGAGCACGATGTCCACGGATCCTAAGATCACAACAACGTCGGCTAGGTCGAGTCCGAGGCACATGTCCTCGATCAATGTTAGGTTCACAAAGCTAGGTGGGCGGACGTGATAACGGTATGGGTTAGGCTTACCATCACTGATGACATAATAACCAAGCTCACCCTTAGGTCCTTCGATTCGAGCATAAGCTTCACCAGCTTTCGCTTTAAACTTAGCGCTCTTCACCTTCGGATTGCAGAAGTCCCCTTCTGGAATATCTGCAATAGCTTGCTTGAGAATTTTGAGAGACTCACGCATTTCCAAGAAACGGATCATCATGCGGTCATAACAATCGCCTTTTTCTCCGTAAGGGATTTTGAAATCGAATCGGTCATAAATTCCGTAGGAATCCGACTTCCGAACGTCGTGAGCAACGCCCGCAGCGCGCAACATAGGCCCTGTAATCCCCCCGTTGATGAGAAGTTTTTTATCGAGCTGACCAATGTTTTGCGTCCGTGCGAGAAGAATTTCATTTCCCACGATGAGGGCTTCCATTTCATCAAGGAATACATCGTATCCATCGACAAACTTTTTACATTTCTCAATCCAGCCCGCAGGAAGATCGTTACGGCATCCACCAAAGCGCATGTAGTTCGTCATCATGCGAGCTCCAGTGAGTTCTTCGATCAGGTCAAAAAGGTTTTCACGCTCGCGGAATGCATACATGAGAGCAGATCCCCAAGCTCCAAGGTCACCGAGGAAGAATCCCATAAACACCGTGTGGTTCATCACGCGAGTAAGCTCAGAGGTAATAATGCGGATGTATTCCGCACGCTCAGGAACTTCAATGCCTCCGAGTTCTTCCACAGCCATGGCATAGCCAAGGTTGTTGGTCAGTGGGCAGAGGTAATCGAGACGATCCGTGTAAGGCATCGTGGCGAGATATGGGATATTCTCAGCAATCTTCTCGTGGTTCCGGTGCAGGTAACCAAAAATAGGTTTCAACGTCACAACCGTTTCACCATCGAGAACCACATTCATCCGAAACACCCCGTGGGTGGATGGGTGCTGTGGTCCAAGCGAAACTTTAAGCAACTGATCTTCATCCGAGCCCGTTTCAATGGTGGGCTTCGACATGATATTTTCTATCTGTTCTTTATTCATATCTATCGATCAGTTGAGGTTACTTAGAAGGTTCGGGTTGTGAGTCTTCAGACTCAGAAGATTTGTAATGAGATTCAGCACGCTTGAGCACATTGGCGTGAGGCGTTGGCTCATATTCGTAATCGTCGGGGTTAACGTAGTCTTTACGCATTGGAAAGTCTTCGAATTCATCCCACATCAAAATGCGGCGAAGATCAGGGTGACCTGTGAAATCGATACCAAACAGATCGTATGCTTCGCGCTCTTGGAACTCCGCACTACGGAAAACTGGTTGCACTGAAGTGACCGCGTTATTTTTATCGCGATCTGCCGTGCGCTGACGCAAAACGAGAGGCTCTCCAGTTTGGCGAGCCACCGAGTAAAGGTGGTAAACCACTTCGAAGAATCCTCCAGTTGTCTTTTCAGATTCGCCTTCTTCATCCTCTGTTTGAGGAACAGCGACCGAATTAACAAGATCGCCCTTAGGCCAATCAATTCCTGTAAGGTTAGAGAGGTAATCAAACTCCAAACCTTCTGTATCGCGGAGATAGGTAAAAACCTCAACAACACTTTCTGAATCAACGAGAATTGAGTGTTGCTCAGCAGGTAATGGATTTTCACAAAAAGTAACTCCAGCCTTGGGGAGGTCTTTGCGAATCTGATTAAAAATTTCTTTTGTATCTACGGTGACCATCTTATTTGTCTCCTTTCGCTTTAGGTTTCGGAGCCTTCCAAATTTCAGGATTTACCGCTGGCTCAAGATCATGCGCTCCATATTCCGGAACGGGAAGATCAGCATAGCCATTAGGATCTGCGTGACGTGCGCGACGCTCTCCCATAAGTTTCTCATTTTTGATCAACTCTTGCAGTTTCATCAACCCCTCAAGCAAAGCTTCGGGACGAGGAGGACATCCAGGAATAAAGACGTCCACTGGAATGTAGCGGTCGATTCCCTTAAGAACATTATAACCATCTTTAAATGGTCCCCCTGAAATAGCGCAAGCACCCATGGCGATCACATATTTAGGTTCAGCCATTTGGTTGTAAAGTCGCACCACCTGCGGCGCCATCTTTTTGGTTACGGTTCCAGCGATCAACATGAGGTCAGCCTGTCGGGGAGACGGACGGAACACCTCAGCTCCAAAACGAGCCATGTCATATTTCGCCATCGTCGCTGCAATCATCTCGATAGCACAGCACGCCAGACCAAACTGCATGGGCCAGAGTGAATTTGAACGGCCCCAGTGAATCAATGACTCAAAAGAGGTGACGTGCACCCCTTGAGTTTTTAGATCTTCTGCCAATTTTTTATCGATCGCCATAAACTTTGTAGTTAGGTTGTGAGTTAATTCTCCAGCTAAGAAGCCCTTTGCTCCAAGCCCAGACCAAACCTTCAGCCAAAAGAAGAAGGAAGATCATTGCTACGAGAAAAGAACCCACCGTGAGGTTGAGAAATGCCACCGCGAAGGGAAGCAAAAAGATAGTCTCCACATCGAAGAGGAGGAAAAGCAAGCCAAACATATAATACTGCGAATGGAATCGCGTTTGACGATCAGAGAGAGGCTTCACACCACACTCATAAAGGGAGTTTTTCTCCTTACCGGGCTTGATTGGAGTAAAAAAGTTCATCCACACGCGGGCGAGAACCAAAGCTCCAATTGGCACGGCCAGAGCCACGACAAAAAAAGCTATAATAGGGATATATGGGTGATCCATAGGAATTATTTTTGTATGTTTCGTTGATTCTTAATGCTTTTCCTAAGGTTACAAACTCTCTAAACAAGAGCCCTTACGCTTCGGAAAAAACAAATCGTGAGTTCATTAAACGAGTTGGTCGAGACTTTTCTGCGTCTTTCCCTCTTAGTTTCTATAAATCCAAGGATTTCTCCCTAAAAATAAACCTAAGAACTCGCAACGCGGGCACCCAATAAACCTGAATACAGAAACAGGCAAGCATTTTTAATCTTAAACTCTAAATTTCGTTATTGCGAGATTTAGATAATTCTAAAATAACTTTCAACTCAAACGCTCAGGTTTTCCTCATCAACTCTTTTTCAACCAAGTTCCCGTAACGGAATCTTGATTTTCGGCGACCTCCTCAGGCGTTCCCTGTGCGACAACACGCCCTCCATGCTTCCCGCCTCCAGGACCCAAATCGATCACCCAGTCCGACGCTCGAATCACGTCTAAGTTATGCTCTACAATCACCAACGAATTGCCAGCATCGCGGAGTTTTTTAAGCACTCCTAAAAGAATCTGCACGTCGTTGAAATGCAGTCCCGTTGTAGGCTCATCTAATAAATACAAACAATGACCCGAATTCGGGCGCGATAATTCATCCGCCAACTTCACACGCTGCGCTTCTCCTCCCGATAAGGTATTCGCCGCTTGTCCAAGGTGAATATAACCCAATCCAACATCACACAACGCCGTTAAAATGCGGGACAATTTGGGAACATTTTCAAAAAAATGCACAGCTTCATCCGCCGTCATTTCCAGAACTTCCGCCATATTTCGCCCTTTATAAGTCACTTCTAAAGTTTCTCGATTGTAGCGTTTCCCTCCACACGAATCACAGGTGACATAAGCATCGTTGAGAAAGTGCATATCAATTTTGATCACCCCATCCCCTTGGCATTTTTCACAACGGCCTCCTTTTACGTTAAAACTGAACCGCCCCGCATTATAGCCACGCTGACGCGATAGCGGAAGTTTTGCAAAAAGCGCCCGAATCAAATCTAAAGCTCCCGTGTAAGTGGCAGGGTTCGACCGAGGACTCCGACCGAGCGGCTTTTGATCTACAACCACCACTTTCTCAAGTTGTTCAATTCCTTCAATGCTATCGTGCGCTCCAGGAATCGCAGTAGAGTGATAAAAATGACGCGCTAATGCACGGCGTAAAATCGTATCGATCAAAGTCGATTTTCCACTCCCGCTCGCCCCCGTCACCGAAACCATCACCCCAAGCGGAATCGACACATCAATCCCTCGAAGGTTATTTTCACGTGCGTTTCGGATACACAACTCCCCCGTTGCTTTAACGCGTAGCATTTTTTCTCTCCCCCATTTTTTACTTTGCCCATCAGCCAACCAACGCCCCGTGACGGAAGATGAATGACGAGCTACGTCGTCCGGCGTCCCCGACGCCAGCAATTCCCCACCATACCTCCCCGCTCCTGGTCCGATATCGATTAGCCAATCGGCCGCCCGAATGGTATCTTCATCGTGTTCCACCACAACCACGGTATTTCCAACATCCCGAAGCCGTTTCAACGCCTCAATCAACCGCGCATTATCCGCGCAGTGCAAACCGATGCTGGGTTCATCCAACACATAAATCACTCCCGAGAGCCCAGCTCCAATCTGAGTGGCTAAACGGATTCGCTGAGCCTCTCCACCCGATAACGTGTTACTTCCTCGATCCAACGTCAGATAACTCAAACCGACTTCGTCTAAAAACCGAAGACGACGGATCATTTCATCCAACACACCTTGAAGAGCCTCACCCCGATCAGACGGCAATTTCACAGCCTCAAGCCACGGCAAAGCTTCCTCGATTGGCAAAGCGCAAAATTGATCAATCCCCAGTTCACTTTTCACTCCAGCACTCTCTAAAGTAACCGCCAAAATTTCAGGTTTCAAACGCCGCCCTTCACAGTGAGCGCACTGCCGAGCGGTCATAAACCGACTCATACTTCGGCGCACCGCATTACTTTTACTCTCTCGGGAAAAACGCTCCACAGTTTCGCAAAGCCCCTCGAACGGTTGAAGGTTTTCCGCCTCAACATTCCCCTCGGTTCCATAAAATAAGATCTGTTTAAAGGCTTCAGGCAAAGATTCAAACGGCTCTTCCCAATCCACCCCCATCTCCCGAGCCAAAGTCTGCATCTTTTTTCCCTGCCAACTCTGTTTCCGTTTGCTACTTTTCCAAATCACAACCGCCCCGTCCGCCAGCGACTTCGAGGGATCAGGCACGATCAAACTCGGATCACAAGACTGCACAGTTCCCAATCCATGACACATGGGGCACGCACCACTTTGCGAATTAAACGAAAAATGTTTGGGCGAGAGGTCAGGCAATTCAAATCCAGTGGCAGGATTTCGATAACTCGTTAAAAAAGACAACTCACACCAATCATCTGCATCTGGCTCACGAACAGACGCCACCGCCTGACTTCCGCAAATACGAAGCGCCGACTCCACGGAATCCGCCAAACGACTCAACGAGCGCTCCCGAATCACCAATCGGTCCACAACAACCTCTAAGGATTGCACACGATTTGGCCACAGCGACTCAGCCTCATCAAGCTCCAACATTTCACCATTCACCCGAATCCGCACAAATCCCAACCTCTGTAAATGAGCGAGCAACGCTGAGACATCCGAAGCCTCACTTTTGGGAATAGGCGCCAGCAAAATAACCTTGGTTCCTTCGGGCTTCGATGAAAGCACATCCACAATATCTTTCGCCGTCATTTTTTCCAGTCGCTCCCCCGTTTTAGGATCGTGAGGCACCCCCACTGCGGCGTAAAGGATTCGGAGATAGTCATAAATTTCCGTAGCGGTAGCAATCGTGGATCGTGGATTCATCCCTCCAGAGCGTTGCTCAATCGCAATCGCAGGGCTCAAACCGTGAATCGAATCCACATCAGGCTTATCAAACTGATCCAAAAATTGCCGCGCATACGAACTCAAACTCTCCACATACCGCCGTTGTCCTTCTGCATACAAAGTGTGAAATGCCAGCGACGACTTCCCGCTTCCGCTCGGCCCAGTAATCACCACCAGTTTTCCTTTGGGTATCTCAACATCAATCCCTCGCAAATTATGCTGACGAGCACCTTTTATGACAATAGCATCCACAACGAAACTATAATGCACCCCGCGCTAAAAACCAACGCCCGAATTTTTTATCATGACTCATCAATCTCTGGTAAAATCTCATTTTTCAACTACCCTCCTCCGTCATGAGCGACAATAAATCTACACATCCTTCATCCCCATCAGAAATCGATCCAGCCAAGCTCAAAGAAGAATACGATCGCTTCATTGCAGAAAACAGACAGCGGAGCGATGAACGCCAAGCCGAAATGAATCGGGAAATCGAAGAACTTCGCGCCAATCAATCCTCTTTTGACCTACTTAGCCTCATCGTGCGTTATAATTACGAAGATGGATTTTACGACAACTACCCCACCATCGTTGCCGACCTTGTCAACAAAGGCAAAATAACGCTTCCTGAGTAATCTTCAGGCTACAACGTTTTTTCACGGTGCATCATCCCGTATAAAATAAAGGCAAAACCGGCGACGATCATAAAGGTCGAGTAAAACTGCCCCTTTGTCAGCACCCCGACCATTGCGGAATCAGGCTCACGGAACCCTTCTACAATAATACGGAAAACTGCATAAAAGAGGAAAAACATCCCCGTTAAGATTCCGTGAGGCAACTTGGGAAAACGAATCCGCGTCACAAACAAAATCACAAATAACGCAACGCCCTCCAAGGCAGCCTCATAAAGTTGCGACGGGTGACGCGCCTGTAAATGATTCCCCAAAACCTGCAACAATTCAGGATTCGTGCGCGACGCCGCAATCAAATAATTCAGTTGTTCTCCAGCAGAGTGCATTTTAAAAACTTCAGGCGCCAAAGGCGCTCCATCGCGAATAGCATCCAGAGCCTGTCCATTTTCGCGTAACGCTTCGGGAAACTTCATCGCCCAACTCACCCCGTGAGTCACCCGACCATACAATTCCCCATTGATAAAATTGGCAATCCGAACCAAACCCAAACCAATGGGAGCCACCACACACAACCCGTCTCCCAAACCAGTCCAAGAAACCTTTTGTTTGCGAGCGTAAAAATACGTAAAAAGAACCAAACCTAATATCCCGCCGTGGCTCGCCATCCCTCCATCCCAAACTCGATAGACCATTCCAGGATCCGCCATGAGTTGATCCCAGCCTCCTTCTTTTGGAATTTGATAAAATAAAATATACCCCAAGCGTCCGCCGAGAAACACCCCAAAAAAGGCACCATACGCAACAAAATCAGCGACTTTTTCTTCGGCCAGCACCCATAGTTTTTTCTTGGCTAGCCACTGAAGCAAAAAATACGCCGTCAAAAACGCCATGAGATACCCCATGCCATACCAGCGCAATTTTATGGGTCCCACGACGTCAAAAATCACAGGATCAAGATTGTGAATATAAGTTGCTAACACGCCACCAACTCACACCAAACCAACCTTTGAGGCAAGAGGAAATCCAGACTCATT
>CAZOWD010000082.1:0-8201 GCA_964583225.1 uncultured Verrucomicrobiales bacterium
ACCCATTCCTATGGGCTGTAGCGATGACCTACATCTTACAAGCCCAATTAAATACGATCACGAATTTAAAAAACTCTTCACCCAATGGGTGAATCTTATATTGATCTTTTTTGAACTTCAAATGTTCACTTCATATAGGTGTTCGAGATGTTTAACCTGTTTCAACTGCGGATTCTAGGCTTAATTGATATGGGCCTGAGCTAGGGCGCACATTTGGTGTTGAAAATTGTGCTGAGGCCCTCCCTACAGAGTTAGCTGGAAAGGTCCAAGAGCTGTTGGGCGGCACGAGCCAAGGAAGTTTCTGAAAAGTCGGTAAGGCGGATGGTCGCTGAGGCCGCTTGGTAATTTGACTTTTCATCGCCAGCGAGTCGGTAGGCGAGATCGTAGTGGTTTTTGAGGATGGATTCGACAAATTCGTGCCATTGCTGGTTGTCGATCAAGGTGTTCCACTCATCGACTTGTTCGTGGCCTCGGAGTTTGACGAGGCGTTCGAGAAGTGCTTTGAGGTGATCGGGAGCTTGAGTGAAATATGGATAGTCATCGAGTAGGAATGCAGCGCGTTGGTCGATGGGGAGATCGATGGTGACAACGCGGCTTTCGCCTAGTTTTTTCCAGAGCGCTGGTGGGCAGTGGAGAACTCCTATTCGGTTACTTTCGGCTTCCGTGAAGATGGGTTGGCTGGGGTCAAATTTTCTGAGGGTGTCCCAGAGTCGGGATTCAAAGAGCTTTTGGCTTGGTTGTTGGGTGTTGGGGGTGAGCCCTAAAATGGATCCTTTGTGGTTGGCGAGTCCTTCGAGGTCGAGAACTTGAGCCTGAGTGGGAGCAGCGCTGAGAGTTTTGAGCAGGCGCGTTTTAGCCACACCTGTAGGACCCGCGAGCACGGTGAGTTGCAGGTCAGGGTTGGCTAAGATACGTTTGAGGTCTTCGACTGAAAATTTGCGGAACGCTTTGTAACCTCCAGAGAGGACGCGGGCGCGCCATCCGATGGAGCGGAGGATGTGGGCCAGTGAGTTTGACCGTTGCCCGCCCCGCCAACAGTAAACGAGCGGTGCGTAGTTTTTTTCTTTTTCGGCAAAATGACCCGCTAGATGGCGGGCTGCATTGGCTGAAATGAGACCGGCTCCGAGTCGGCGGGCTTCAAATGGGCTGGATTTATAAAGTGTGCCAACGACTTTTCGTTCGTCATCGTTGAGGACGGGGAGGTTGATGGCTCCGGGGATGTGGTCGTCAGCAAACTCCGATGGGGAACGGACATCGATGATTTCCGTGAACTCTGAGAGATCGTGGGGGAGTGTGATGGTTTCGACCTGTTGCATAGCCTCGGTGATGGGGTGTTGAGGGAGGAGTTATTTTGTCTCCGTAACCTTGGCTTTGATTTTGAATTTTGGATGGTTTTGCGCAAGGTAGAATGTCGCGATGGCGAGAGAAATAATGAATATCCAAGCGAAGAATCCATTGAGGACGCGTTTTTTTGCGAGAATGATAAATCCTCCAAAAATCACCCATATGAGGATTTTTAAAATGAGCCATACGGGAAATCCTAGCTTGAGGGGGTGCATTCCAAAGCCGCTTACGAGGATGACGACGAGCGCGATGCCGTGAGCGATGGCTGCTCCTTTATTGTAGTTTTTTCCGATAAATAGGGAGCCAAAGGAGAAAAGTAGGGTGAAGACGCCCGCCATGTGAAGGAGTCTGTAAATTTCAAAGTTTGACATAGATTTGTGTGTTTTTTTGAGTTTTCGGGGGGCGCTGCGAGAGAATGGACTGCTTTTTTGCTGAATTAACAGAATTTTCTTTGTTCTATTTGAGAGAATGCACGTGTTTTCTGATTATTTTCGGTTGCAGAGTTGGTGATTCGCGGGAATGATTCAGGCATGGCACGTTTTACAGATAAAGTTGCAGTCGTTACCGGCGGAGGTCGGGGTATTGGTTTAGAAATCGCAAAGGCATTTGCCGCTGAGGGTGGGAAAGTTGCTGTGGTGAGCCGCAGCGAGGGAAGTTGTGGTGGTGCAGCGGATGCGATTAACGCTGAGTTTCCTGGCGCTGCAAAAGCATACGCCGTGGATGTAGCGGATCACGAAGCGGTGCAGGCGATGGGAAAAGAGATTGTAGCTGATTTTGGAGGCGTCAATATTTTGGTAAATAACGCAGGAGTTACTCGTGACGGGTTATTGATGCGTATGAAGGATGCCGATTGGGATCTGGTGCTCGACACCAACCTCAAGGGGGCGTTTAACACCGTAAAAGCATTTCAGCGTTCGTTGATGAAGGCGGCTGATCCTCGGATTATCAATATCAGTTCTGTCATTGGACTGATGGGAAATGCTGGTCAGGCAAACTACGCAGCGAGTAAGGCCGGGTTGATTGGATTTACTAAATCTGTAGCTCGCGAGTTAGCGGGGCGGAAAGTGACCTGTAATGCGATTGCTCCAGGGTTTATCGTCACCGATATGACGGACGAGCTAAACGATGCCCAAAAAGAAGGAATCGTAGGAAATATTCCACTCAAAGAAATGGGAACTCCTGAGGATATTGCTTCTTTGGTTCTTTTCCTTGCTAGCCCAGAGGCACGTTACATTACTGGTCAGGTGATCGCTAGTGATGGCGGAATGACGATGTAACCTTTTGAAAATATGGAATTATTGCTGATCCGTCATGCTCAGGCTGAGTCCTATTCAATAGATGACTCAAGTCGGGTATTGACGGAGAAAGGCATTGCTCAAGCAAAACGGGTGGGGGCGTTGCTGAAGGAAAAGAACCTCATCCCAGATGTGACGTTGACGAGTCCGTTGGTGCGAGCACGACAGACGGCGGGGTTGTTTTGTGAATCTGCGGGGTTGGAGGCGGAGGAACCTGTTGTGGAGTCGTGGTTGGCCTGTGGAATGCGCCCAAGTTTGGCCATGCACGAACTTCTTGCGTATGCAGAGTTGGAGCGGGTTGCTCTTGTTGGGCATGAACCCGATTTATCTTCTTTGGCAAGATGGCTGATGGGGAGTCAGGCAGGCGGGTTTCATGTCAGAACGGCATCGGTGATATTATTTAGCGGTGTGATACCTCCGAGGCAGGGAGCTTATTTGGAGATGATGGTTTGAAGGAGTTTTTGAGACGTGGTGGTGCGTGGGTGCTGGGGCAGGTGATTCTTCTGCTTTCCATTGTTGTGTTGGGCTTGATGTTTCCTGGAGATTGGAATGTGTCCCAGTGGTTTGTTGCGGTGGTGATTGGCCTGTTGAGTGTCGGGATGTATTTTTTAATTTTTGGGCTGATTGCGCTGGGACGATTTTTGACAATTTTTCCAGAACCTTTAAAGACGACCGAGTTGGTGGAGTCTGGAGTTTACGCCGTGGTGCGTCATCCACTTTACACGAGCGTTGTTTTTTGTGCGTTGGCGTGGTCGTTGTGGTGGAACAGTGTGCCGGCGTTGGTGGCGTGGGCAGCAACGGTGGTGTTTCTTGATTTTAAAGCGCGCTCTGAAGAACAGCGACTGAGGAGAAAATTTCCCAGTTATGCGCGTTATGCCTCCAAGGTGAAGCGAATGATTCCTTGGATTTATTGAAAAAAGTGGATGGATTCTCTGTTGCATTTTTTGAGAAGTGTGCCACAAGCGGGCTCTGCCAAGAGGCTGAAACTATGAATATCATTATCGTTGGAGCAGGTGAGATTGGTCGCCATTTGGCACTGTCGCTTTCGTTGGAGGCCCATAGTATTGTGGTTCTTGAGCGGGATCCTCAGGTTGCCGCTGAATTGGAACAGCATATTGATGGTCGGGTTTTGACTGGTAGCGGATCCGTGGCGAGTCTTCTGATTGAAGCTGGCGTCGGGGATTGCGATTTGTTTTTGGCTCTGACGAGTGATACCTCGGTGAATTTGATGTCGGCTTCGATTGCAAAGAAACTGGATGCAAAGAAGGTGATTGTCCGCGTTCATCCTGGGTTGCAGCGTGAGGAGTGGTTGTTTAATTACCGTGAGCATTTTAACGTGGATCACACCTTTAGCTCGGAGCGTTTAACTGCGATTGAGTTGGCGAAGTTTGTTCGAAATCCCAATTCGTTGGTGGTTGAGGAAATTGCGCGCGGTCGTATCGAACTCCAACAAGTTCGCATTAGTAAATATAGCGATGTCGTTGGGAAAACGTTAAAAAAGATCAGACCTCCAGAGCGGACTCGGATTGGATCGGTGTTGCGCGGTGGGGAGTATTTTATTCCCAAGGCGGATGATGTTTTAGAAGCGGGGGATGTGGTGACTATTTTTGGAGAGCCCAATAAACTGCTCAAGCTCGCAAAAAAATTACAAAAGGTGGATGGCAAAGATGAAACGCTCCGCGTGGTGATTTTTGGTGGCGGGGAGTATGGATTTTCTTTGGCTCAGATGCTGGAAAATGTGCAGTGTAAAGTGCGCATTTTGGAACGAGATCCCGATCGGGCACAGGAGCTTACGGGATTGTTGTCCAATACCACGGTGATTAACGTTGATGGCACGGTGCTCGCCGAACTCGAAGAGGAACAGGTGGGCGATTCCGATTTCTTTATCGCGGCCTGCGGGAGCGATGAAGACAACGTGATGGCATGCCTTCAAGCGAATGAACTGGGAGCTAAAAAATGTTTAACGCTGATTCACCGAGCTGACTACGCCAAGGCGATCAGCGCGAGCGGACGTCACTTTGGCGTGTTGGCGGCTGTGAGTCCACGGGATGCCGTTCGTCGCGAAATCGAACGCTTCCTGACTTCGGATAGTTTCCATACTGTGAAAAAAATGGGGGCGGGCGAAGTGGTTGAGACTATTGTAGAAAGTGGTTCTTTGGCGGCGGAGCAAATGATATCGGAAGTTGATTGGCCGGAAGGTTGTGTTTTGGTGGCTAGTATGCGCGGTCTCCACGCTACGGTTCCTGGTCCCGATGATGTGTTGCACCCAGGCGATACCATTTATGCCATGGTTGACCCCAAGGCGCGTAAGAAATTCCTCAAGCTGGTGAGATAGGAACAAGGTCGGGCAGAGCATTTGAGAAACTATGAATTTTCGTATTTTAGCCAAATTTTTAGGAGCTTTGCTTTTGCTTGAGAGTCTAGCGATGGCTGCATGTGGTGTGTTTGCTTGGCTTGATACCGCATCGAGCCCTGATGACCCGCATCCGATTTATTATGCCGCTTTAATCACGGCTGGAGTCGGAATCTTGTTGCTTCTGATTGGAGGCTTTAAAACGGAAAAAATTCCACGCCGAGAAGGGATTATTGTAGTAGGGGGAGGCTGGATTTTATGTGCGTTTTTTGGGAGTTTGCCCTACGTCTTCTCCGAGCCTAGTTTACCTTTGGCGGATGGTTTTTTTGAAGCCGCTTCAGGTTTTACTACGACGGGATCTACCGTGATGAATGATATTGCTTCGTGGCCGCGAGGGGTGTTGCTTTGGCGCTCCGTGACGCAGTGGTTGGGAGGGATGGGGATTCTGGTGCTGTTTGTGGCGATCCTTTCTTACTTGGGAATGGGTTCAAAATCTTTGTTCCGAAATGAATCTTCATTTCAAACGGCTGAGTCTTCGAGTGCTCGAATCCGAGATACCGCGATGACGCTTTGGTATGTGTATGTCGGTATCACAGTTGTGTGCATTTTGGGTTTAAAAATGCTAGGGATGACGACTTACAATGCGGTGAGTCATGCATTTACGGCGGTTTCGACCGGTGGATTTAGCCCACATAATGAAAGTATCGCTTATTACATGAATTGGGAAAACGGGTGGCTTATTGAGCTGTGGTTGAGCCTATTCATGGTGATTTGTAGCTTGAGTTTCCTTTTTTGGGTGGTCCTTTTTAAAAAGCGTTGGAAGCGTCTTAGAGAGGATGAAGAGGGTGGCTTTTTTGTGGTGCTCTGCGTGGTGGTGTCCGTGATGATTGCTTTGGGAATAGTTAGTTCTCAGGGATTGGATTTTTGGACGGCGCTTCGTTATAGTTGGTTTACGGTGGTGTCGATTGCTTCCACAACTGGATTTGGTTTGGTGGATTATTCCCAGTGGCCTGGGTTTGCGCTAGTGGCATTGGCGGGATTGATGTTGCTGGGTGGGTGTTCTGGATCCACTGCAGGGGGCGTGAAAGTGAGCCGTATGATTGTATTTTTAAAAACCGCTCGGTTGGAAATTGTGAAAGCGTTTCGGCCTAACCAAGTTTTCCGAATGCATGTGAATGGAAATGCTTTGGGGGTTAATGAACGTTCGCAGACCGTGGTTTTTGTTGCCCTTTACGGTTTAATTGTCGTTGTTTCCTGTTTTGTTGTCGCTTTGATGGAGGTTGGAAACGGCATTGATATGCTGACTTCTTTTGGTTGCGTGGTTGCCACGCTTTCCAACATTGGACCTGGGTTTGGAAACGTGGGGCCGATGGATAACTTCAGTCATTTACTCCCTGCCACTAAGGTGTTTTTAGCACTTCTTATGATTTTGGGACGTTTGGAGCTTTACGCTATCCTCGTGCTCTTTATGCCATCGATTTGGCGGAAATATTAAGGCCTAAAAAGATGGGTGAGGTGAGTTCCTTGTGCCTCTTAGCCTTTAGTTGACGAAAATGTCATCGGGCGCTTCAGCCAAAATTTTGTGGATCGGAGAAAGTTTTCTCAAAATGTGAGCCCAGAGTTTTTTGTCGTGTTCGCAGGTGAGGATGTCGAGGTCGGGGCGAACGCGTATCCAAGAGTTGCGTTGAAGTTCGTTTTCTAGCTGGCCAGCGGACCACGCAGAGTATCCGGCAAATGCGCGGACAAGCGTGCCTGGTTGTTGGGTGCGTTGGATGGCTTCTTGGGCTGAAATACGGGTGAACAGTTGGAGTGAATTTTTCTTTTTGGGAGAAAATGCCGCAAATGTCATGTGCTCCTGAGCGACGGGGCCTCCGATGTAAACGTCGATGTTTTTTAGAGGCTCAAACTCAGGCTTGGGGAGAAGATCGCCAACGGTTTGTCCCGTGGGGCGGTTGATGATAAGTCCGTAGGCTCCTTTTTCTGCTGTGTGCTCAGCTAAAAAAACAACGCTCTTGCAGAAATCTCCATCGCGTAACGAGGGATCTGCAAGCAGAAGCTGACCTTCTAGAGAGGGGGGAGTGTCGGGAGTATCTGGCATGATGTAGATTTACGAGTATCGGGTGCGGAATCTTACGTCTGATTGGGAAAACTTGCCACCTGATTTTAGAGCTTTTTTGAGTGATGAACTAAAAATTATGGATTGCCAAGCCAGAGTGTCACGCTAGAGATGAGTCATGAAGTTTTTTCGGATTTTGACTCAAACAGCATGTTGCGGTGTGTTTTTTATGTCCTGTGCGTGTTCTATGTTGGGCGGGGGAGATGAACCTGATGATCCGATGGCAGGATTGGATGCATATAAACAGGCCGGCGGGCACATTGCAGGATCGGTAGAGGACGCAGCGGAAGGAACTTTGCCCAGTGGAGCTGCAGCTCAGGTTTCGATTAGTTCGGCTGAGATTACGCCGGAAGAAGATATTGTTTGGGCTCCAGAGGACGATAACGTGCCGATGCCTGGAGGGTTGGACAAACTTTGGGAAAACCCAGAGAACACTTCGTGGCACGAGAGTTATGTGGAGGCGTCCAAGCTGTCGCGTCAAAACGGAAAGCCGTTATTGATTTGGTTTACCGACAGCGCGAAGAGTCCGCTGTGTCGATTGCTCGATAAAGATTTATTTTCTAATGATGGTTTTGAGAGCTGGGCATCAAAACGTTTGGTTCGTGTGAAAATGGATGAAAATATCAAGGTGAAAGACCGCAGTAAAATGACGATTGGTGAGTATACTGATTTGGTGGTTCGCCGCAAAAATTATATCGAAAAATTAAAACAACGCTACAAGGTGAAGGGGCATCCTACGGTGCTGATTCTTTCGCCGTCAGGGAAAGTTGTGGCGCGTTATCGCGGTTACAAAAAGGGAACGGTGGATTATTACTGGGGACGGATGAAACACGATGTCAGCGAGGCCGAAGATGATTACGGCGCTTGGCGCGAAAAGCTTGAGAAGCGGGGGTATCGGATGTGGACGAGCCGTGATGGCCGTAAAACATTTGCCAAACTTTATCGCTTTAAGCCGGGGAAAGTAACGCTGATCGACCCTGATGGGCATCGGGGCACGACTTCTTTTGCGAGGCTCTCAGATGCGGATCAGGCATGGATCATGCTTCAGAAAAAGAAGTATGAGGCGAAAAAGAAAAAACGTCGGTAGAAGGGA
>CAZOWD010000083.1:0-8180 GCA_964583225.1 uncultured Verrucomicrobiales bacterium
GCGGAAATGCGTTTTATTCGCTCCCTCTCTCAATGCGCCTTCGCAAGCTCCCAGAAAACTCCAAAAAACCCTACTCAGAACTCGCTTCAAATCTCGGCAACGGCTTCACCAAGTTTCCAGGTAACGGAAACTGCCGTTGCTGAATCCCTGGTGCAAGCTCAGGCGACGACTCATAACCCATGCGCATCATCTCAAACTTTGCATCCAAATTATCGACATAATGCAACACCATCGCTTCAGGAGTTTTGGGCAGTGTTGGCGACCCCCATTCATGCGTTCCGTGATGGCTCGCTATCAGATGTTGGAGATGTAATTTCACCTCGGCATTTTTTGGCTCTAAATCTTTCCATTTCTTCGCCTCGTCCAAGCCCAACATCTCGCGCCACATAGCCCCCACAATCTCAATTCCAATCGGGATATGCCCTAACATCTCTCCATGCAAATCATAAGGTTGAGTAAAGCCAACATCGGGATAGGTGTTTTCCCACATCTTCCCACAGTCGTGAAATAAAACACCCGCCGTGAGAAGGTCCCGATTCAATCCTTGGTAAACCGTGCAAAGAGCCTGCGCCGACCGCATCATCTGAGCAACATGCTCCACAAGCCCACCCCGCCGAGCGTGGTGATTTTTACGAGCCGCTGCAGCTTTACGAAATGACTGCTCATACTCTCCAATAAAAATCTCACACACCTTTTTCAAGCGAGGATCTGCAATCTCAGAAACCATACGGACGATATCCGCCCAATCCGCATCCTGTCGCTCTCGCGTTTCAGGGTCACCCGCTAAAAACTCTTTCGCCTCTTCTTCATTCAGCAAACGCATCTCCCACTTTCCTGAATCAATCCCATATTGGTTCTGCGTCCACTCCCCGCTGAAATGCAAAAGTGTGCCGTCATCGATCGTCTCCAACGCTTTGAACTGGGGTTTATTATCCCAGATTTTCAACTTCATCTCCCCCGTGCCATCCACGAGAAATATCTCATAATACGGCTTCCCTCCTTTAGTCTCCCGCTCGACCCGACGCTCCAACTGAGCAATAAAGGTAAAAGGCGCGGGAGTATCTGTAGTCTGCTGGCGGAGTTGAGCAATTGTCACATGTGGCATACCGACACATTAGAAAAATTTACACTCCGCCTCAAGTTCCGATTTTTTATCGCCCCTCAAAATGGACATTATTCCTTTCCAAGCAACTTATCAATCTGCTTGATAAACTTATGCGGACATCTCCCACGCTGGTATTTATTCCAGATCAACTCGCGAAGTTTCTCCAGCAACTCCTCGGGAATCGGATCGTGTTTTGTCCACCCCTCAGCACCTTTAGGCTGAGAAAACATCTCCCAACGTCCAGCGTGATGAGTCGCCCGATACATTATTTGCTCATCCCCGTGTCCCTCGCGCCATTGATGTTTCTGCATGCCACAAAGTATAAAGGGAATCGCTCAATCATGCAAGAATTGCCTCTCTTTTAGATTACATCCCATTGAAAAATGGACAAAACCTGCAACCGACAAAGAAAACCCTCAAAACTCAACAACCAAAAACAAAACGCAGACATTATCAAAACGCTTGCGAATTGGGAGTTCCCCCGCTACACAATCCCCGCCATGGCAGGATTTTTCAAAAAACTCTTTAACAAAGTCACTAAATACGAGGAAGTCGACTGGGATCAACTCGAAGCCGATCTCATCGGAGCCGATCTCGGAGCACGCTCTACGATGGAGATTGTCGATGAACTCAAAGACCTTGGGCGCAAAGTATCCGCTGCAGACATCATCGAGGTCTGTCAGAAACATATCGCCGACATCCTGCCAGAAGACCCAGCTCCATTGGCTCCGCGCACCGATGGCAAACCTACCGTCATTCTCGTTGTTGGCGTGAATGGCACAGGCAAAACCACATCATCCGCCAAACTCGCTTATCTTCTCAAAAATCAAGGCTACTCCGTTTCTCTCGCCGCAGCAGACACCTTCCGCGCTGCAGCTGTCGAACAGCTTAGCATTTGGGCAGACCGACTCGGCATTCCAGTATTTAAGGGAGCGCCTAACGCCGACCCCGCTTCGGTCTGTTACACAGCACATCAAAAAGCGATCGCCGACGGCACTCAATTTCTCATCTGCGATACCGCTGGGCGAATCCACACGCGCCACAACCTGATGCAAGAGCTCGAAAAAATCGAGCGCACCATCCGCAAACAAGACCCCGACGCGCCACATTACCGCCTCCTCGTCGTGGATGCCACCACTGGCGCCAATGCTCTCGCTCAAGCCAAAGAATTTAACAAAGCGATCCCGCTCGACGGGCTCATCGTCACAAAACTAGACGGATCGGGCAAAGGCGGCATCGCCGTTGTCATCCAACAAGAACTTAAAATCCCGACACGTTTTATCGGGCTCGGCGAGGAAGCGGATCAGTTCCGCGTCTTCAACAAACAAGAATTCGTCGAAGGAATCTTCTAAAATCCAAGCTCTAAAAACCTCTCCATTTTTCATCCGATGAACAATACATTTCCCGAGATTGCAGAAGCACTTCGTGCAAACGACACCTTTCTCCTCCTCAGCCACGTCCGCCCAGACGGCGATGCCATTGGCTCTCAAATAGCGCTCGGGTTCGCTCTCGAAGCCATGGGAAAAACCGTCCACCTCGTCAATGAAGACGGACTTCCCGAAAATATTAGCTTTATGGCTGGTAGCGATCGGATCCAAACACCTCCGAGCGACCCGCTCGATGTCGATGTGGTCATCGCGCTCGACTGCGCAACAAAACCGCGCCTTGGCGACGGAGCACTTCACGCAGCCTCAAAAGCCAAGCTTTGGATCAACATCGACCACCACATGTCCAACCCCGCCTACGCGGACCTCAACTACATCGATGCCGATTCCCCCGCCACGGGTCAGATTATTTACAACTTAATCACTTCCCAAAACCTTCCACTTCCTCCCGAAACCCGCGATGCCATTTATGTCGCCGTTTCCACGGACACTGGATCATTTCAGTATTCCAACACCACCGCCGCCACCTACGAAATGGCGGCCGACCTCACTCGACGCGGTGTCGATGTAGGAACAATCAACGCGCAAATTTACGACAATAACCCCTACCGGAAAATCGAACTGCTCCGCGCACTACTCAACACACTCCAACTTGAAAACGGCGGAAAAGTAGCCCACTGGGAACTCCCCTACTCCATCATCAAACAACTCGGACTCAAGCCCGACGATTCAGAAGGCATGATCGACCTCATCCGAGGCATCCAAGGCGTCGTCGTCGCCGCCTTTTTTGAAGAACTCGACAACGGAAAAATCCGCGTATCGCTCCGCTCAAAAGACGATACCGTGAACGTCTGCGAAATTGCCCAACTGTTTGGAGGCGGTGGACACGCCCGTGCCGCAGGTATCCGCATGACTCCTCCACTCTCCGACGCCCGAGCCAAAGTTCTCAAAGCCATTTCAGAGCAACTTTAATCGCCCCCCACTATCTCTCTAAAAAACTCGCTCATTTTTTCTAACGAACCATGTCACAGAACCCACTCTCCGACGCCCCCTGCGGCGTTTTACTCATCGACAAAGAACCAGGCATGACCTCACACGATGCCGTAGCCATCTGTCGGCGTCAGCTTAAGTTTAAAAAAATTGGTCACTGTGGCACACTTGACCCTATGGCGACGGGACTTCTCATGCTTGTCATCGGCAAAGCTACCAAAATTCAAGATTTACTCATGAGCGAGGACAAAGAATACCTCGGCACGCTCAAGCTCGGAATCACCACGGGGTCTCAAGATAAAGAAAGCGACATTGTCGAAGAAAAGCCTGTGCCCGATTTCAGCGACGAAGAAATCGACTCAGCCTTCAAAAAATACCTTGGCGACTTCGAGCAAATCCCGCCCATGGTCTCCGCCATTAAAAAGAATGGAGTGCCACTTTACAAACTCGCCCGCCAGGGAAAAACCGTCGAGCGCAAGCCTCGCGCTGTATTTGTCACTGACTACGAACTTACCCGCATAGCCGTCCCCGAAGTTGATTTCAAAGTCAACTGCTCCAAAGGATTTTACGTTAGAACCTACGCGCATGACATCGGGCAAGACCTCGGGTGTGGCGCCCACCTCACAGCACTTCGCCGAACCCGCTCAGGTAAGTTTCATGTCGAAGGCGCTATGACAGCCTCCGAACTCAAAGAAGCATCGGCCGAAGAAATCAAAAGCCGACTCATCTCTCTCGCCCAGCTTTCCCTCATGCGTGGAGCCTAAAATCCACTCCTGCAAAAAATTCTGTAACATCCTGCAAAAATCTTGTAAATCCAGTCACCCCCGCAAGGAATCCCAAGCCCCCTCTCACCGTTCAATTTTCACCTTTTTCATTTTTCTCCATGGACTACCAATCACTCATCCAAAAACGCCGAGACCGCTTCGCTGAAGTCGAAGAACTCATTGCGGATCCAAACCTTTTTTCCGATCAGAAAAAAGCCACCGAAACCATGCGTGAACACCGCCGACTGAAGCAACTCCTCGAAATGTGGGATGAGCTTGAGTCAGCCAAAACCAACCTTGCTGAAAACCAAGAACTCGCCAAAGAAGACGATCCTGAAATGGCAGAGATGGCGGAAATGGAAATCCCTGAACTCAAAGAAAAAATCGAAAAACTTTCCCAAGATGTGCAATACGCACTCTTGCCTCGAGACGAAACGGAAGACCGCGACGCCTTGCTCGAAATCCGCTCTGGAGCGGGCGGCGACGAAGCTGCCATCTTCGCAGGCGAACTGATGCGTATGTATCAACGTTATGCCGAACTACGCAATTGGAAATATGAACACCTCGACTCCACCCCATCTGAAGCTGGAGGATTCTCAAAAGTAGTTCTCAAAATCACGGGAGAAGAAGTATTCCGCTTCCTCAAATACGAATCTGGAGTGCACCGCGTACAACGTGTTCCCGCCACGGAAACCCAAGGACGAATCCACACCTCAACCGTCACCGTTGCCGTAATGCCTGAAGCTGAAGAAGTGGATGTATCCTTCAAAAAAGAAGACCTTCACATTCAAGCCACCCGCTCTGGCGGCCCTGGTGGTCAGCACGTCAACACGACCGATTCGGCGGTTCAAATCACCCACCTTCCCACGGGCATCCAAGTTAAATCTCAAGACGGACGCTCCCAAACGCAAAACAAAGAAAAAGCATTGGAAATTCTCCGAGCTAAAATCTTTGAAATCAAACAGCGAGAGCAAGCTGAAGCCTACTCAGCACAGCGCCGATCTCTCATTGGCTCGGGTGACCGATCCGAAAAAATCCGCACTTACAACTTCCCTCAAAGCCGGATCACTGACCACCGGATTGGATTTACAACCCACAACATGGACGGCATTTTCGATGGCGACCTTTTCGAAATCACAGACGCCCTTCAAAAAGCTGAAATGGAGCAGCGCCTCGAAGACGCAGGCATGGAATAATCCAACAACTTGCTTCTTGTTTCCTACGGGCACTGAGATAGTGTCCGTAGGTCATGAAACTCTCTCTCGCCTCAACTTTTCTGCTCTCGTTTCCGCTTGCGTTGACGGTTCTCCCTGCCACGGCGCAAACTCCTGCGCCACAGGTAACGCCTGTTCAAACTAACGAACAAGCCACCGAGCAACCGCCGATTCTTAAAGCGAGCCAAGTGCTCCGCCCAGAAATCTACAAAGGTCCACATCACGTCATCGAAGAAGACATCCCAACAGCTGGATTTCTTAACCAATACACGATTATTTCCGATTTTGGGGCATTCAAAGTCAAAGGAAATGCCCTCCTCGCCAAGCGCGTTCACGAAATCAACGCAATCGCGACACTTCAAAAAATTGAGAAATCCAACGAATTTAAAAAATCTCTCAAAAGCGCGGCAAAAATGCCGATTCAAATGGTCGAACACCTCATCGACGACCCCAAAGCCACAGCGCATCAAATAGGGCAAGGAGCCAAACGATTTATCAATCGAGCTGGCGAAATGTTTCACCGAAAGGGACAAAAAACCAAAGAGGAGGACAACGCGTTTCAAGCTGCAATCGGTTTTTCAAAAACAAAACGTCAAATCTGCTGGAACCTTAAAGTCGATCCTTACACCGATAATCCGCGACTACAGAAAGCCATCGACGACCTCGCTTGGGCATCCTTTGCGGGAAAATTCACCGTCACACTCGGAATGATGGCTGTCCCTGGTGGAGCTGGCACCGCCATTTCAGGCATCAGCACATCGTCAACCATTGCCGAAAGCATCCGCGACAACTCGCCAGCAGACCTCAGCGCTAAAAACCGAGCATTCCTCGCAAAAATGGGCATTGGAGAAAACCTCATCAACGCGTTTTTAGATACAAAAGATATCTCGCCAACCCACCAAACCGTCATTGTCCGCAGTCTCGCGGCTCTTACACAAGCCAAAGGACGCGACACCTTTCTCAGCATGTGTCTCTCGGCTCGGAGCGAGGCCGATGCTATTTTCTTCCAGCGCATCGCCCAGATTATGCAGACTTACAACGAAACGGCCTCTCCCATAGTCAGCATTTTCAACCTTTACGGACTCCCAGCAGTGCTCACTCAAAACCAAACACTCGTTATCCCCCTCGAACTTGACTATGGGTCATGGAATCCCAAATCTGCCCAACTGGCTCAAGCAATAGAAACGTATCAAATCCCTGGAATTGTCATAGCCAAGCGCGAATTGGTAATCACAGGAAGAGTTACCCCCATGGCAAAACAAGAGCTTCTCAAACATAACATTCAGCTCCTTGAAAACTACTATAACGAGGGCGTTTATCTTCCATAAATAGTTACCTTGCACATCCACCCATTTAACGCTACACAGCCCCCCACAAACTCTCATCGACTCTAACTGACCAACTCTATGGATTCTCAAGAAAACCCAAAAAAACAGGCTCCCGAAAAAAATAACCATCCCACAAAATCAACTTCTCCCATGTCGCTCTCCACAGCTCTTGTGGCAGT
The DNA here is from genome assembly GCA_964583225.1 of uncultured Verrucomicrobiales bacterium. Lineage (GTDB taxonomy): Bacteria > Verrucomicrobiota > Verrucomicrobiia > Verrucomicrobiales > Akkermansiaceae > Oceaniferula. The sequence continues at coordinate 6,966 of CAZOWD010000083.1, forward strand.
GATTGTGGTGATTCTTTTTGTGATGCTTATGCTTTCAATGAACGGCAAACTCCTCAAACCCAGCGGGTCTAATGTCGATTCAGCACAAATAACTTCTCTCGAAGAACGCAACGCACAACTTCGAACCGAAACCAACGCTGAGCGGGCACGCCTCGGACTCCCCCCTCTTCCAGAAGGTGCCGCTGCAGCCCGCGCTATGGCAAACCGTCTTCGCCGAGACGCCACCGATCTCGCTGCGCTTACCCTTCAATGGCAAACTGAGCTCGAAGCCAAGGACGCAGCCCTCACCGATTTGCAGAGCCAAATCGCAGCGCGTGACCAAAACGCCCAGCAACTCTACAAACAAATCTCAGATCTTCAGGCAAAAATCGACAGCAACGCCAATGCTGAATCCATGGTCGTCACATTGCGCAATGATCTCCAAATTGCTCAAAACCAGCTCTTAAATTATCAAAAACAACTTGCCGAAACCCAAGGCCGTCCATCGGCTGAAGAAATGGCAAAACTTCGCGCTCAACTCGACGAAAGCCAAGCCGCGAACCAAAAGCTCGCTCAACAGGTTGACGCTCTACTGGCTCAATCCCAAGGTTCAGTAAGCCAAGCAAAATATGACGAATTGGCAGCGGAACTCGCCCGAATTCGCCCCGAGTATAACGCACAACGCTACGAAATCCAACGGCTCCGAGCTGAACTGGACAAAGCCCGCCTTTTCGTTGAAAGAGGTAAAGATCTCCCCGCTATCGCAGCGAAACTTTATGAGCGACTCAAAACGCTCGATAACCTAAGTGGCGAAGCGCTCACTAACGCTTACCAACAAATCGAACTCGATCTCGGAGCACGCATTGTTCACCTCCAAACTTTCGCTACAGGATCAGCGAAAATAACGATGGATCGGGAAAAAATGATCAAGGCTGCCACCACAATCAAATCCAAGCCTAATTCATTTTTCCTCGTTGTAGGTTACGCCTCAAAAACAGGCAACAAACAAAGCAACTACGAGCTTTCCAGAAAACGTGCTACCACAACGGCCTCAGTGATTAATTCTCTGAAAAGAGAGGGACAAGCCGTTAAAGCTGTTTACCTCGGCCAAACCGATCGCTTTGATAAGCATAACCCACTCAAAAACCAAATCTGTGAAGTTTGGGAAATCGATCGTTAAACCGATCACTTAACCACTTCCGATCCATTCAAAAAAGCGAAACGTTTAATGCGTTT
>CAZOWD010000084.1:0-7921 GCA_964583225.1 uncultured Verrucomicrobiales bacterium
ATTTGTGTTCCGTCTGGAATTTCAAAAGTTTTAATCCGAGATGTCGCTCCTTTGACGAGGCGGACTTTGGATTTTGAGAGCTTGAGGGATTTTGCTAAAAAGGTAGCGAGTGCTTTGTTGGCTTTTCCATCGACAGGTGGAGATTGGATGCGCACACGCAAAATGGGCCCCGCGAGCGGGTCTGTTTCCCAACCTATGATTTCGTTTTGTTTGGCGTTAGGAGTGGCTTTAATTCGCAAGATCATGGCTGGCGTTACGGTTGTGTTGATTGAATCAATTTGCTGGAATGCTAATTTTCTGAAAGAATGTTCAGCATGTCAGAGGGAGTGGATATTGCAGATGAGAAAGAACCCACAAAGCGAAATTGGATTTCGTTTTGGAGTTTGTTTACTTTGCAGACGCAGAATGCCTTCAATGACAAAGCGACGCAATTTTTATTAATCCCATTAGCGGGATTGCTCGCTTTTTATGCAAAAGCTCGGGGGGAAGAGATCGGTTTTTTAGGGGGAAATATAGCTCATGTTTTAGGGCTTTTGATGGTGTTGCCTTTTATATTGTTAGCCCCTGTGGCGGGATGGTTGTCAGACCGTTACAGTAAAACGATGGTGATTCGTGGCACCTTATGTTTGCAGTTTGCGGTGTTGCTTCTGATTTTATTGGCTGTTTGGATGCAGAATTTGCCTTTGGCCGTGTTTGGCTTTTTGCTGTTGTCGATCGAGTCCGTCTTGCTGAGTCCTGCTAAAAAGGGGATTACCAAGGAGTTGGTTGGGCATTCTCATTTGGGGTTTGCGAGCGGGATATTGGAGATGTCGGTGATTGTGGCGGTTTGTGCGGGGCAGATTATTTCCGGATGGTGGTTCGATGCGCGTTTAGCGAGCGGGCATAATGCATGGGATGCCGCTTTGTTTCCTATCGCTTTGATTACTGGTGGAGCCTTTTTGAGTTTGTGGGTCAGTCTTGTAGTCGAGCGAATGCCTCCGATGAGTCGTCGACCATTTGAGGTGAAGATTTTATTTGAACATTTTAGTCAGTTGAAAATGGTGTGGCGTGACCGCAGGCTTCGTTTGAGTGGAGTCGGGATTTCGTTTTTTTGGGGATTTGCTGGATTTATCAATTTGGCGGCGATTCAGATTGGATCTGATGTTTCTGGAGGCGGAGGCCAAGGGTTTGCAACGGAAAATTCATGGCTGATATTGGCTGCCAGTGGAGGAATTGTTCTGGGGGGATTGCTGGCGTCGTTGCTTTGTAAAAAGAAAATTGAGCTCGGTTTGATCCCGATTGGTGGAGCGATGATGGTTCTTGGATCTGTCGCGTTAACTTTGGGGCCGATTGAGAGGGATTGGCTGATGGTGTGGTTTGCTGTGGCGAGTGCTGGTGGGGCTTTTATGTTGGTGCCACTCAATGCGTATTTGCAGGACGTTTGCCCTCCTGAATCGAGAGGTCAGGTTTTGGCTGCGTTTAATTTGCTGGATTGTTTGGCGGGGGTGTTGGCTGTAGCGGTGCAATTTGCCATGGTGCATTGGGAGGTTTCTTATTTTTGGCAGTTTGCTTCGCTAGCTGTGGTTTCGCTCGTTGTAACTTTTTATTCCGCGCGTTTGCAGACTCAGAATTTGGCGAGATTGGTCATTTTATCTATTTTCCGATCGATTTATAAAGTGAAAGTTCTCCATCAGAATCGATTCCCTAAGAAGGGGGGCGTGTTGATGGTGTGTAACCACGTCAGCTATATCGATGCTTTTATTTTGTCGGTTGCTAGCCCTCGACCCATTCAATTTTTATTGTTTGATGAATTTTTTGATCATCCGTGGACTGGGAGAGCGGTGCGTTTTTTTGATGCGATTCCTATTTCTAGAAATCGTGCAAAAGATGGGATTCGAGTGGCGGTGAAGGCGTTGAAAGACGGTGAGGTGGTATGTGTGTTTCCCGAGGGCCAGTTGACGCGAACGGGCGCGATGAACGAATGGATGCGTGGGTTTGAAATGATTGCTAGAAAAGCCAAATGCCCAGTTCTTCCCATGGCGATGGACGGTGTGTGGGGAAGTATTTTTTCATTTGAACGAAATCGGTTTATTTTCAAAAAACCTTACAGCTTGCCTTACCGCGTTCGGGTTAATGTTGGTGAGTTGATTCCTTCGGAAAAGCTGAACCGAGATGAAGTTCGCCGCGCGGTGGAAGCGTTGCGCGTTGAGGCGATGCTGGAGCGTTCCATTTTAACCAAACCTGAAAAGGTGTTGAGTCGAGAGCTTGAGATTCTTTCTGGCGGGGCTGTGCATCAAAATTGGGCGAGAAACAGTGCGCGACTTTCTGAAGCTGTGCAGCGTGAGATTTTGTTTAATGCCATGCAGGTGGGGGAGGTGAACGCTATACGTCGTGGGCAAACAGTTCTGATGGATGTCGGGGCTCTAGAACATTGCCGTGAGGTGGTGACTGTGGCGCTTTCTCAGTATTTCAATTTGAAGCTCGTGCTCGTTTCGGGTGGGGAGTCCGAGGATGAATTGCTCTATTTGACGGAGAATTATGGGGTTGAGGCGTGGTTTGGAGGCGAGTGGTTGGCTGAAAAATGGAGGAGTTTGCAGGAAAAAGTCGCGCATTTGCCATGTTATGACTTTTCACAAAACGCGATCCAGCGGGCAGAATCTGGAGGAGAGCATCCTACCTTCCCATGTTTAGCTCAAAAGGGGCGCGTGATTAGCATGTCGATGCCTCATCCGCTCAGGCAGGCCGATACGAATGAATTTCAAGAAGGGTATCGATTCGGGACATGGGGGCACCTCTTACCTGGGTTTATTGCAGAGTTTGAGGATGATGGAGTTTGGGTGGAGGGACCCGCTTTGGGATCTGAAAAAATAAAAATACGAGGCAAGGTGCTGAGATAAATGAGACTGAAGATCTTGATTCTTGACTCAGTAGGTTAGATTCTTAAGTCTCCACCCATGCGCGATATCGTTTATTTTGACCTCGAAACTCAGCGATCCTTTGGGGATGTTGGCGGGTATGCTCATAAAGAGAAAATGGGAGTTTCGGTGGGTGTGGTTTATTCTACTCGAACTGGCGAGTATCACATTTTTGGGGAAAATCAGATGGATGTGCTTATTGATATGCTTTTGAAAGCCGATTTAGTGGTAGGATACAACCATATCGATTTTGATTACGCGGTGCTTCAGAAATACACCATCCTCAACCTCACGGATGCCACGCTGAACCTCGACATGTTAAATACAGTAGAGGAAAAGTTAGGGCATCGACTCAAGCTGGATGCTCTCGCTTCGGCGTCGTTAGGTTGTGGTAAAACTGCCGATGGTTTGGATGCGCTCCGGTGGTGGCAAGATTACAAAAAGAGTGGGTTTAAAAATATTGAGCCGATGATGAAAATTGCCGAATACTGCTGTTATGACGTAAAAGTGACCAAAGAAGTCCACGAATACGGGATGAAAAATGGCCACGTCAAATATAACGATAAAAGTGGAGGAGTGGCGCAGTTTGAAGTAGATTGGGCTTAGAATGGGTCCCGTGATTTTTTTATTAAAATAAAAATGTGGGTGAGGCTTGACGGGTTTCGGGTAAAGTGAATAGAAGTGGGCGTTATGAGTTTTTCAGAGAATACTGAGTTTGGAGATGATATTGAAATTTTGCTCACCGAGCTTGAGGCTGCGAGCGAAACCCGTAGTTTGACGCGTGGTGAATTAGCCGTGATTGATGTGGTTGATGCCATTCGCTTGATTGAGGAAGGCGAGGGGTTGCATGATTTCTGGCAAACTGATCTGAATCATTCTCGCATCATGAACTCATTTGATATCATCGGCTCAGAGCGGATGGTGGATGCCATTAAAGCGGGGCAGTGGTGTGAGACACGCCTTGAAGACCGGAGCCTCTACACAGAGACTGAGGCCGATTATTTGAGTGAACTCGAGGAAGAACTCTTTGAGGCTATTGAAGAAGTGCCTGAGATTTTGACTGAGTTCATTGAAGACGGAATGGAGGAAAACAAGTAGGCAAGTAAAGAGGAGGGGCGAATTCGCCCTTCCCTTAGTTTTACTTTGATTTACGCCATTTGAGTTGCATGATCTCTGAACGTTAGGTGTTCATTGCGTTCATGCAGAAGGCTCACCATGTATTTGGACGAAAGCAAAACGAGCCAGTTTCCATCTTGATCCCGCGCTATGGTGCATCCCGATGGAAGTTGAACCTCGGGAGGATCACTTTCACGTCTTAATGGATCGGGTTCATTCTCGACAAACCATTGCACCACCGACCACGGCGACGACTCGAGTCGGGTCTCGGTTTTATATTCTGAGATGAGGCGAGCCTGCAAAACCTCAAACTGGAGGGGGCCCACGGCTCCCAGCAAAGGAACTGCCTGTGCACTGCCGTGAATGTGGTATGCTTGAGCGACGCCTTCTTTCATGAGTTGTTCCATCCCAGACCGATAGCGTTTGATGTTGGCGGTGTCTTTATTGACGATGTAGGTGAAACACTCAGGGGTAAAGCGAGGCATTTCGTTGTAAACGACGCTGGGGTCGGTTGTTAGAGTGTCTCCGATGAGAAAATTGTAATTGCCTACGAGGGCGAGAATGTCTCCAGCGTAAGCGGTATCGAGAGTTTCGCGGTCTTGTCCAAAGAGTTTTTGAGCATTGGCGAGTCTTACTTTTTTCCCAGATCGCTGATCAATGACTTGCATGTCGCGGTTAAAAACACCAGATACAATCCGAATAAAAACGGCTCGATCGCGGTGGCGTGGGTTCATGTTGGCTTGGATTTTGAAAACAAATCCAGAGAAGTTATCCGTGTTGGGGTCGACCAATTCTCCTTGGCTCACACGCCCAGTTGGAGAAGGAGCCATTTCTAAAAAGCTTTCCAGCATGTTTTGCACGCCGAAGTTATTCATGGCACTTCCGAAATAAATAGGCATTTGTTCGCCGGCTAAAACTTGTTCGAGATCCAGAGGTTCGGTGAGTCCGTCGAGTAGTTCAATTTCTTGAGCCACCGTTTCGTAAAGATCATCGCCGAGAGCTTCACGGACTTTGTCGTCTTCGATCCCCGCCACTTCTAGGGGTGCTTTAAAGGTTCCCCCAGCGGTTCTTTCAAACAGATTGACCTCTCCTTTTAATCGGTCAAAAACGCCACGGAACCGAGGTCCGTCTCCGAGAGGCCAGTTAACAGGAGCAGGTGCTAGTTTGAGCACTCTTTCAAGTTCATCGATCAATTCCAAAGGCGGACGTGAAGGGCGGTCCATTTTGTTGATAAATACAAAGATGGGAACGCCTCGCCGACGGCAAACCTCGAAGAGTTTTAAGGTTTGAGCTTCGATTCCTTTACCCGCGTCGATTACCATGACGGCTGAATCCACAGCGGACAGAACGCGGTAGGTATCTTCAGAAAAATCGTGGTGGCCGGGGGTGTCGAGCAGGTTGACGCAGCAATCATTGTATTCAAATTGGAGAACGGTTGAGGAAACGGAAATCCCGCGTTCTTTTTCCATGGCCATCCAGTCGCTGGAGGTGGACTGTTGTTCTTTTTTTGAAGTGACGCTCCCAGCTAGGCCGATAGCGCCTCCGTAAAGGAGTAGTTTTTCGGTAAGAGTCGTTTTCCCCGCATCTGGGTGGGAAATAATAGCGAAAGTGCGACGACGTGAAATCTCGCGGGAAGCCGAGGCGGAAACCTTGTTGATGGAAGCTGAAGTGGTCAAAGCGGGTGGGCAGTAACTCAAAGAAGCCTAATTGGCAACCCAGGCTTTAAAATTCGCTAAGGCTTATTTTTTGCTTTTCAAAAAGGAAGGTTCTCTGCTATTGCTACTAGCAATTGATAAAAAATTTATAAGCCGATGAAATCTACATTTACTTTTATTGCTGTTTCTTTTCTTGCCCTTCCTCTGAACGCTGCCACGATCGTTTATGATCTGCGTGATACGAGCCAGACCGCTGCGATCGAGGCGGGAGCTTATACGGTGGATTCTGTTTTGTTGTCGATGGATTCTCCTCAAGGTGATTTGAATCAAACGAGTAGTGGCTTCGGTGTCAATGCGCCGGGTTCAGGAGATAACACGCACCAAATTGATAATGGGGCTGGGGTCGCTGAGGTGTTGAATTTTAGCTTTGATACGTCGGGAACGCTTACGCAGATTGATATGTCATCATTTGGCCCTTCGGACACCTTTGATTTGAAGAAAAACGGCACATTGATTCAGAGCCTGATCGATCAAGGAACATCTTCTCCAGATGTTTTTATGCTGAATGTGGACTTTTCCAGCACCGATACGTTTTCCATCACTTACACGGGAGGAAATGGAGCGAGCCTTGATGCTATTACAATAGCAAATACCGCAGTTCCTGAGCCAAGTTCTATGGTGTTTTTAGCGGTATTTGGAAGTTTTGCTTTAATTCGCAGAAGAAGATAAATCTCGATTTAAAAGTCTGTTTTTTAGACTTCTCCATGAACAAAGAAAAAGAAACGATGGCTTTGTTCATTTTTTATTGAACTAAAATTTGATTTGCGTTTGATTCTTCCCCAAGTGAATGGGGAAAGGGCATTTTTTATGCTGAAACCTCAAAACAAATTAGGTTTTAGCTCGTTTTTTCGGCTAATCGACCAAGGGCGGTAGCGTCAAAGCATTAGGAGCGTAGAATTTGGGTCATGAATGAGCAAAATATTCATCCAGAATTTGACCGACAGCTTACTCGTGAGAGCAAAGAAAAATTGCTGGGCCAGCGAGGTCGGGTGATTTGGCTTTATGGGATGTCGGGTTCGGGAAAATCTACCATCGCTAATGCTACAGAGCGGGTGCTTCATAAGCAGGGGCGGATGACTACCATTCTCGATGGAGATAACTTACGCTCGGGTCTTAATAAAAATTTAGGATTTTCTGATGATGATCGGAGAGAAAACATTAGACGCACCGCCCATCTTGCACGTATATTTGCCCAGCAGGGGATTATTACTTTGGTGTCCGTGATTACTCCGCGGCATGAGTTGAGGGATTTGGCGCGTGATATCATTGGGGATGATTATTTTGAGGTCTATGTCAAAGCGGACTACGCACTCTGCGCTAAGCGGGATGTCAAAGGACTCTACGCTAAAGCCGAAGCTGGATTGATTAAAGAGTTTACGGGGAAAGATAGCTCATTTGATGAAGCTGTCGCCCCTGATTTAGTGATCGAAACCGCAAGTCAATCTGTCGAGGACAGTGTGTTTCTTTTATTAGATGCCGTCCGTCCTCTTATTTCACTTTAAACGAAACAACCTTCATCTTGTTGATCGTGCCAAATTATTTACTTACTCATCTTGAGCATCTCGAGTCCGAGGCCATCTTTATTTTGCGGGAAACGGCGGCGCAGTTTGAAAATTCTGTTTTACTTTTTTCCGGAGGAAAAGATTCAATCCTCATGGCCCACCTCGCGCAAAAAGCCTTTGCGCCCGCGAACATTCCCTTTGTTTTTATGCATGTGGATACGGGGCATAATTTTGAGGAAACCCTGGCGTTTCGAGACTATTACGTTGATAAAATTGGGGCCCGACTTGTTGTGGCAAATGTGCAAAAATCCATTGATGAAGGGCGAGTCAAAGAGGAAACTGGCATAAATGCGAGTCGGAATGGATTGCAAACTGTTACGTTACTTGATGCGATCGAAGAAAATCAATTTGATGCCGCTTTAGGGGGCGGGCGGCGCGATGAAGAAAAGGCGCGAGCTAAAGAGCGTTTTTTCTCCCACCGCGATGACTTTGGTACGTGGGACCCCAAAAATCAACGCCCAGAACTCTGGAACATCTTTAATGGGCGGAAACATCACGGGGAAACATTTCGTGTATTTCCTCTTTCGAATTGGACGGAAATGGATGTGTGGCAGTATATTAAAAAAGAAAAAATTGAACTACCTAGTCTTTATTTTGCTCACGAGCGTGAGGTTTTTGAGAGGAATGGCTCATT
>CAZOWD010000085.1:0-7808 GCA_964583225.1 uncultured Verrucomicrobiales bacterium
GCGTGAACCGATGTTGCGAATTGCACATTTTCTACCCGTGATGGTTTCTACGTATCCGTGTTCTTTGGCAAATTCCACAGTGGATTCCATGTAGTTTTTGACACCTGGGTATTGTTGGAAATAGGTGTCGATGATTTCTTTTGCTTCGGCACGTCCGATATCGAGTCGTTGCGCGAGCCCGAAGGCAGAAATTCCGTAGATGATTCCAAAGTTGACCATCTTGGCGTTGCGACGCTGTTCGCTTGTGACTTCTGAGATTTCGACTCCATAAACGCGGGCTGCGGTGGCGGAGTGGATATCGAGATCCGCTTTAATCGCCTCGATCATAGCAGGATCGCCAGAAAGGGCCGCCATAACGCGGAGTTCGATTTGTGAGTAATCGGCAGCGAGTAAGGTGTGGTGTTTATCGCGTGGGATAAATGCCTTGCGTATTTCCCGCCCCGCAGCGGAGCGGACGGGGATATTTTGAAGGTTGGGGTTGTTTGAGGCGAGTCGGCCTGTGGAGGTGAGAAGCTGGTGGTAGTGGGTGTGAACTCGGTTCGTGCGAGGTGAAATATGAGTGGGGAGGGCATCCACGTAGGTGGATTTGAGTTTGGTTGCCTCGCGGTATTCTAGGATGTTGGCTACAATCTCGTGTTTTTTAGCGAGCGATGAGAGTGTTTGTTCATCGGTCTTAAACTGTCCAGTCTTGGTTTTTTTTGGTTTTTCAACGAGTTGCATTTCTCCGAAAAGCACTTCGCCGAGCTGTTTGGGGGATTTAAGGTTGAATGGATGTCCTGCGGCTGCGGTGATTTTTTCTGAGAGGTTGGCTATTTGACGCTCTAAGGAGTCGTTGATGTTTTTGAGTGCTACGATGTCGAGTGCAATCCCTTCGTTTTCCATTGCGGTGAGCACGGGGAGAAGTGGCGCTTCGATGGTGTTGTAAGTGGAAAGTTGTCCGTCTTTTTCGAGTGCTGGGCGGAGGATGTCGGCTAGTTGCAGTGTGATGTCGGCATCTTCGGCCGCGTATTCAGCAAGTGCGGACGGATCGATTTTTGCCATATCGAGCTCTTTCTTTTTGCCTTTTTTCTTTGGTTTTTCTTCGGAGGACTCCGCGGGTGAATCGAAGGCGGCAAAAAGGTCACCAGCTGGTTCAGGTGATTTTTCAGGGAGATCGGCAAGTTTAACTGGCGAATATCCAAGTAGAGATTCGGAAATGATGTCCATCCCGTGTTTTTGTTCGGGGAAAACCATGGCGTGCACGAGCATGGTGTCGAAGAATGGACCGCTGACCGCGTAGTCGTGAGCGAGAAGAACTGAGAGGTCGAACTTGAGGTTGTGACCTATTTTTTCAAGTTTTGAGGAAAAAATGGGGCGCAACTTGTCCAGCACCATGGAGAGTTTGAGCGGGCTATTGGGTGCGGTATTGACGTAAAACCCTTCGTGCGGGTTGATGGAAAAGGCAATGCCGAGAATTTCGCAGGTGCGTGGATCGAGCGAGGTCGTTTCGAGATCGAAACAAAACCGAGGGGAGGTGGAGAGTTTTTTAGTGAGGGCGTCGAGAGCCTCGACTGAGTCAATGAGTTGGTAGTTATGCTCGACGTCCGTGATGGTTTTGAGGGTGCCAGACGGAGTGGCTTGGGTGGCTTGCGCGTCTTTATTGTTTTGTTTTTCAGGCTGAGTTGAGTTTTCGGTTTCTAAGGTGAGCGTGGATTCCGTGTGTCCGCGTCCCGCGACAAAATCTTTCCCGAGAAGGCGACGTCCGATGGTGTTAAACTCGAGTTCGGTGAGGATTTTGGCGAGTTCTTCCTCGTTTCTATTTCCTAAGTGAAGATCGTCCCAAGTAACATCGACAGGGGCATCTAGGATGATGGTGACAAGTTTTTTGGAAAGAAGTGCCTGTTCGCGGAAATTGATGAGATTTTCTTTTAGCTTTCCTTTGAGTTGATCTGTGGAGTCGAGCAGTTTTTCGATGGAGCCAAATTGTTTGATGAGTTTTTTGGCTGTTTTTTCTCCGATTCCAGGCACGCCAGGGATGTTGTCGGACGCATCGCCCCAGAGTCCGAGGATGTCGATGACTTGTTTGGGCGTTTCTATTTCCCATTGGCGACAAATGCTGGCGGGGTCGAGCAGTTCGTGGTTGCTCCCTTGGCGGCCCGGTTTCCACATGGTTGTGGTGTCGGTTACGAGTTGAGCAAAATCTTTATCGGGCGTCACCATGTAGGTGTGAATCCCTCCCTCGAGATCGGCGCGGTGGGCAAGCGTGCCAATGATATCGTCGGCCTCGTAGCCTGGGACCTCCAACACAGGGATTCCCATGGCTCGGCAAAGTTGTTTGACGTAGGGGATGGCGACGGCGAGTTCCTCGGGCATTTTGTCGCGCTGTGCCTTGTATTCGGGGTAAATGATGTGCCGAGGGGTGGGTTCTTTGGTGTCGAAGGCTACGCCGATGTGGGACGCGTTGTGGTTGTCGATCAAATCGAGAAGCACGTTTGTAAATCCGAGAACCGCTGAGGTGTTGACCCCTTGGCTGGTAAGGATCGGGTTGCGGATGAGCGCAAAGTGGGCACGGTAAACAAGTGCCATGCCATCGAGTAAGTAAAGTTGATGCATAGGAAATGGAAAAGTTAAGAGGTGATGCCTAGGTAGATTAGAAGAAATAGAAGGAGTGAACCTCCGAGACCGACGCAGAATAGGATCATGCGGAGTTTTGGAAGCTCAGCATGATGAGTGAGAGCGCAAGTGTAAAGCTCTGTGATAGGACCGAAAAAATAGCAGAGGTTGGCCAAGATTCCGAAAACGAGGGAGATGCTGATGATGCTCGAGATTACTTCGTTGATTGAAAATAAAATCGCGAGGCCTGGGAATAGTAGGACGAGATTATAAATGATGCGGAGTTTCTCCCAGCCTAAGACGATGTTTCTAGAAGAAGGTTCAGGGATTGATTGTGCCAGAGTTGTTGGAGTGGTGCTTTGCGGCGGGGCGTATGGGTTGTGAGAAGGCATCGGGGTGTTGTTTGAGACGAACGTAATGTGGTCTTTTTGTGATGGCAACTTGGAAAAGTTGATTGGTCGTAGTGTTCGTTTTTATTGAATTTTCTATCGTTTGCGTAAGGGGGGCATTATTTTTGAGGGGGTATTTTTATAATAGCTTGACAGTGACCCTTTTAGGAGTAGAACGCGCGCCTCACGCTGGGGGGGAGGTTGTTTTTTACCTCTAATTTTTATCCCTTGGTTCAAATTTTTTTACCTTTGAAGTCGTTATGTTTTCCGCATTAAAACAATCCATTCAGGAGAAACCGTCTCGTTCTGAAATCATTTCAAACATTTTAGCGGGGTTGACCGTGGGGGCGATTGCGTTGCCTCTTTCGATGGCTCTGGCGATTGCGAGTGGAGTGCCACCACAACATGGTCTTTATACGGCGATGGTTGCAGGGTTTGTTATTGCTGTGACTGGAGGGTCGCGGGTGAATATTTCAGGACCAACGGCGGCCTTTGTCGTGGTGCTTCAGCCGATTGTGGCTCATTATGGTATCGGAGGTTTATTGATGAGCGGGATGATGGCTGGGGTTATTTTAGTGTTTATGGGTATGGCTCGTTTGGGAAAATTGATTGAAATTGTGCCTCAGCCAGTGACCGTGGGATTTACGGCAGGGATCGCCGTGGTGATTGCTACTTTTCAGATTAAAGATTTTTTTGGGCTTCAGATAGGTGGACTTGAGGGGGATTATCTGGAGAAAGTTTCCACGTTAGCGCATGGTTTTTCGAGTGTTTCATGGACTGAGACGTTGATTGGTCTGTTGACTTTGTCTGTTTTATTGGTTTGGCCTCGATTAAAAACGAAGGTTCCGGGGCACCTTGTTGCATTGGTTGTGGGGGGAGTTTCAGCATGGGCATTAACGCATTTCGCGTCAGGCTTTTCTGTTGCTACGATTGGGGATCGTTTCCATTACGTAACGTCTGATGGTGGCGTTGGAAATGGAATTCCTTCTATTTTACCTGCTTTTGATTGGCCATGGAATTTGCCTGGTGCTGACGGGGAGCCTATCGGGATGAGCTTTGAGCTTTTTCGGCAGCTCCTCCCATCGGCTCTGACGATTGCGATGCTGGGCGCTTTAGAGTCCTTGCTCTGTGCTGTGGTAGCGGACGGAATGTCAGGAAAAAAACACCGTCCCAACGAGGAGTTGATTGGTCAGGGGGTCGGTAATATGCTGGTGCCTCTTTTTGGGGGAATCCCTGCAACAGCCGCCATTGCTCGAACGGCTGCCAATATTAAAGCTGGCGGGACGATGCCCTTGGCATCGGTGGTGCACAGTGCGTTTATTCTCGTTTCTATTTTAGCTCTGTCTCCATTGTTGGCTTATATTCCGATGGCTTCGATGGCTGCGTTGCTCTTGGTTGTGGCTTGGAATATGAGCGAGGCAAAACATTTTGTGCGCACCGTGAAAGTGGCTCCTAGGAACGATATTGGGGTGCTTGTGATTTGTTTTTCTCTGACTGTTCTTTTTGATATGACGGTGGCTGTTGCCGTTGGAATGGGATTGGCTGCGGTTTTATTTATCAAAAGAAGTATCAATTTGAGCACGGCTGAAGTTAAAATGGGAGAGGTTGAATTGAGTGGGCTCTCGCCTATCGCTGAGAAAGTTGCTGTGTATGACATCAACGGACCTCTCTTTTTTGGATCGGCTCAAAAAACTCTTAGGAAAGTTTCTGAAACGATGGAACACAAGCAGGTGGTTGTGTTGGATATGTCTAAGGTGACGATGCTCGATATGAGCGCGATTGTTACCTTGGAGGCGATTGTTGATGAGCTTTCAACGAAGAAGAGGGGGCTTGTGATCAATAATTTGGAACCTCGGATGATCCAGAAACTGAATCGCGCCGGGATTTGTCAGCAAGAGGGTAAGCTGGTCTTTTCTAGGACACTTTCCGAAGGGTATGATTTGTGTTGCGGAATGGTTTAGTTCCTAGATTTGATGCCTTCGCTCCGAGCCTCGACAGCAAGTTTGAATGCCATCTTTTCGCCGTGGCGTTTGATTGAGAACTTGACGCAACGCCGCTGACCTGGGCTCGGAGACCAAGTGGCTTGCCAGAACTGATAAACGGTTCCGTTGCCACTGACTACGCTGATTTTTGAGACACCGACAACTCCTGATCGGTTGCGTGGAGAGGCTTCGCAGACGCGTGCTCGTTGTTTGTTGGTTAGTTCTTTGAGTAGAGCGTCTCTCCAGTATTGCGCCTCGATCAAGGCGTTTTCGGGAGATCCGTAGGTTCGATCGGCAAAAAACTTTCCGTGTTTTACGCCATGTCGTTGAAGGCGAACTTGCCACCCGAAAGTTCCCGCCGCAACTTGGTCAATACGCGTAATCGCGTAATGCCTGTTTGGTGTGTTGGAATTTTGGTGTGAAGAGTCCATAAGGGGAATATGGCGGGTAAGTTTTAAGTTTCAAGTATTCACTTTTAAAAAAGAATGGTTTGAAGGGCGTAGATGGTTTGTAGAATAAGGTTTTTGCCTATTTCTTGGCGCTGGTTTTCAACGATCCATTGATGTGTCGCGACTTGCTACTTGTAAGATATCATGCTTTATTGGTGGTGACATGGCAGGAATTATCATCAAACCACGCTCTCGCATCTTTCACGGCCACGATTGGGTCTATGCTTCGGAGATCAAAAAAACTTTTGGAGATCCTAAGCCAGGCGATGTTATTTCGCTCAAAGATTTTCGGGATCGTCCATTGGGAACCGCCATTTATAATCCAAATTCGCAGATTGTGGCGCGCCGGATTTCGCGTCGGAAGCAGAAGCTGGATAGAGAGTTTTTTGAGCGTCGAATTGCTCAAGCGATCAAAATGCGTGAGCGTTCGGGGATTGATCCACGCCTGGCTCGTTTGGTTTGGAGTGAGTCGGATGGCTTGCCTGGTTTGATCGTGGACCGCTACGAGGATCATGTGGTGTTGCAGACGTTGACGTTGGCGATGTATTTTAACCGAGAGATGATTGCTGAGGTGCTCGTTGCGATGCTTTCTCCCGAGTCCTTGATTTTGAGAAATGATTCGCCGATGCTTGCCGCTGAGGGGATTGAATCTGAAATTACTGTGCTTCACGGTGAGCGTCCTCAACCATTTATCGTGACGGCTCCAACGGTAGAAGGTGGGGTGAAATTTGAGATCGATCTTTTAGATGGACAAAAAACGGGGCTGTATCTCGACCAACTTGATGCTCATACAGCGATAGCCAAGTTGGCGAAGGGAAAGCGGGTGTTGGATTGCTTTTGTAATCAGGGAGGATTTGCTCTGGCCTGTGCCAAAGCGGGCGCTGCGAGCGTGACGGCTGTGGATTCATCTGAATTGGCGATCGAGGCAACGCAACGCAATGCCGAACTCAATGGGGTGGAGGTCAACGCTGTGAAGCACAATGCTTTTGATTTTCTGAAACACTGTGAAGATCAGTATGATTTGGTTATTTTAGATCCGCCTTCTTTTACCAAAAATAAAAAGAGTTTGAATAATGCGATGCGCGGATACAAAGAAATTCATTTGCGCGGAATTAAGCTATTGGATCGCGAGGGGATTTTGGCGACGTATTGTTGTTCGCACCACGCAACACGTGAGTTGTTTTTGCAGAATATTGTATCGGCCTCTGTGGATGCCAAGCGGTCGTTGCGGATGATTGCAGCACACGGTCAACGGCTTGATCACCCTGTGCTCCCTGCTATACCTGAAACAGAGTATTTGAAAGGGTTTGTGCTTCAGTTAGTGCCTTCTCGATAGGTTGTTTTTCTTCTAAGCTTCTATTTATTTTCATGGAAACGACATATCTGATATGGTTGGGCATTCTGATTTGCTTGACGCAATCGGCTATGTTTTCGGGCTCCAATCTCGCCTTTTTTTCGCTGGGGCGGATGCGTTTGGAGTCTGAGGTTGAAAAAGGAAATAAGTCGGCAGCGCGGGTGCTGAAGCTCCGTAAGGATTCGAACTTACTGTTGTGCACGATTCTTTGGGGGAATGTGAGCGTGAACGTGATATTGGCCCTGTTGAGTGACTCTATGCTTGCAGGGGTCTGGGCATTTGCCTTTTCAACTGTTGGTATTACGTTTTTTGGGGAAATTTTGCCACAGGCTTATTTTTCCAGACACGCGATCCGTATTGGGGCGTTGCTGGCACCTTTGATTCAGTTTTATCAGATTTTGTTGTATCCCGTGGCAAAACCTTGCGCTGTGATTTTAGATGGGTGGATTGGTCCAGAAGGTCCTACGTTTTATCGCGAGCGAGATATTGAGTTTATTTTAGAAAAACATATCCACGAGATCGATTCTGAGATTAGCGCGAATGAGGGGCGGGGAGCGTTGAATTTTTTAGATTTGGACGATCGTTATATTTCAGGTGAGGGGAATGTTTTAGATCCTCAAACGATCTACTCGTTTCCACTTAGTTTGGATTTGCCCGTATTGCCTCGAGTGAATACGCCAGAAGGCGCGGAGTTTGTGGAGTCGCTGAAAAAACATGTCGATCTGTGGGCTGTGATCGTTGGGGAAAAAGGAATTCCTCAGCTTGTATTAAAAACTTCTGATTACCTTGGGGCTCTTTATGCAAAGGGGGATGAGGTGGACGTGTATGACTTTTGCCATCGCCCCGTGGTTGTGACCAATGGCGATATCCAGCTCGATGCGGTGCTGGGTGAGTTTGTGGTAGAGGCTTCCGATAAAGACGACAACCTCGTGGATCGGGATGTGGTGGTTTACTGGACCGATGAGCAAAAACGCATCATCACAGGAGCCGATATTTTTGGTCGGTTACTGCGCGGGATAGCCCGTCGTGAGGACGAGCTATA
>CAZOWD010000086.1:0-7806 GCA_964583225.1 uncultured Verrucomicrobiales bacterium
TTTTGAAGGGTATCTACAAGTGAACGTTACCAATAAAACCCACCTCAAAAAAGGCGACGTTTGGGCTATCAAATCTCCCAAAAAACTTGAATTCAGCAAAAAAACTCTCGCTCTTGAAAAAGAAAAACTCAAACAAACCATTCAGGAGGTCCAGCTGGATCATCTCGATAAAATTTCAACCCAAGAGGAAAAATTGGCCAGCTTAAAAAATGAGCTCAAAAAACTTCAAATAGCCTCTCAAGAACCAGACATCTCAACAAACCAGCGCATTCAATCAGCACTCACAAAATCAATCAAAAAAATTAAAGAACAACTGTCTCGAAATCAAAAACGGCTTGAAACGCTCACCAACGAAGCAACTCTCAAAAATAATATTTCTAGACTCAACCTTGAATTTCAACAGAAAGAATCAAGACATCAAATCCTTCAAAAATCTTCTGAATTAACGGCTCCGTTCGATTGCACACTCAACCTCGAAATCCCTCAACCAGATCCACCTAAAATACCGTTCCTCTCTTGGGTCTCTCCAGGGATGAACATCGCAACACTTAGCAACAACAGCCGTTTTGAAATTTCAATTCAAGCGATCAACCCAATCCTCTTTCAAGTCAACAAACACACCCTATTTATAACCATTAACGGTCATCGTCCAGACCTTGCAGTTCACGCAAACTACCTGCGCACAGTTCAAAAACTCAACAAGCTATCCGACAACACGCCCACCTTAATTTTCCAAGTTGAA
The DNA here is from genome assembly GCA_964583225.1 of uncultured Verrucomicrobiales bacterium. GTDB lineage: Bacteria > Verrucomicrobiota > Verrucomicrobiia > Verrucomicrobiales > Akkermansiaceae > Oceaniferula. The sequence continues at coordinate 743 of CAZOWD010000086.1, forward strand.
AAACAAGATTCTCTCAAAGCTCAAGAACTCTCAAACTCTCAACCACTCGCTCAGATTTACACCAAGCTCCCCCCGAACTGTCACATAGTTCCCAAATCAAAACTTCTATCATACCTCGATCAAGAAGAAGAACAGTCAAGCTGGAGCGCAACCATTGAAAAACTTTGGCCAGGATCTAAACTTATCGCGATAGGAAAAAGAAGCCTCGCAGTTCAAGCACCCAAACACCCCTAACTATGCAACTGCAATTCAATCAAGTCTCTTTCGCTTACCCCAAAAGCAAAGACCTCGTAATCGAAGACTTTAGTTTTCAATTTTCTCCAGGCATCACCCTTCTAAAAGGATTTTCTGGCTGCGGAAAAAGCACCATGCTTCGTCTCGCCGCTGGCTTACTCTCCCCCAAAAAAGGAACCATCGGTAACGACTCCCCCTACAAAACAGGATCTTCGGCATTTTTAAAAAATGAAGTTGGTTTTGTTTTTCAGCAACTTAATTTACTCCCTCTAGCCAGCGTGCAGCGCAACATTCTCTTAGCAGCCAATCTCAAAGACTCACCGCCCAAAACACCTCTTAGATGGCTAAAAACATTAGGCATTGAAACACTCAAAAACAAAAAACCTGGAAAACTCTCAGGCGGACAACAGCAACGTGCCGCCATCGCCCGAGCCCTAGCCAAAGAACCCAGCCTTTTATTACTTGATGAACCCACTTCAGGTTTAGACGATAGCAACACTGAAATTATCACTCACGTTTTAGCCAATAAATTACCCGACCACACGACCTGCCTCATCGCAACGCACGACTCACGCTTACTCACTCTCAGTGATGACATCATTCACTTCAATTCCAGCGTATCTTCTTAAAAACACCTTTCAAAGGTGGTTTGAAAATCCGGCATCCCCCATCACCAAAATGGTGATCACCCTTCTTTTTTCGGTGCTCGCATTTTTCATTTTTGGCATCTTTCAACTTTTTGAAATACAAATAAGAGAGCAACTCAACCGTGATGACTTACGAACTATCACAACCAACGAATCGCTTTGGGGCGAAAGTGCGCAAAGAAGAATTTACAGTGGCTGCGATGAATCTAATTTATGGAAAGAATACAGCCAAAGTTTTCACTCCTACCAACAAGCCCCCTTGCTCGTTGACACCTTCCTCTTCAAAAAAATTCCGCTTCTCAGTTACGACACCCCACCCAAGGTTGCCAAATTTCCTCCAATCATCCCAGGAGAACCGCGCCCCGTTGTTATTTTCTGCAAGCATTCCTTTAAGCTAACCTCCGACTTTATCAAAATCGAAGACTATAAAATTCCAGCGGTCAGGCTTCCCTTCCCCGATCTGCTTAAATCCCGCTACAACGCTCCGGCCGTAGCCATGGTTCCCAACGAAATGATCGATCCTCTCCTAGAGCGAGGATTTGCTCAGATTCAAGTCATCCTCCCCAAAAAATCTGTTGATCCCAACAAACTTCAAAGCTTACTCAAAGCGCATGCTCACGCCGAAGGCCGACGTATCAACGTTCAATCATCCGTTGCCATTCTGAACAAACTACAAGAATTTCTGAGCAATCAACAACACGCCCGCATCATCATTGGCGCCGTTATCTCTGCTATTTTAAGTCTCACGCTTGGCGCTCTTTCTCTTCTTGAATTTAGGCAAGAACAATACCTTTTAGCTCTTCTTCGAAGCTTTGGAGTCAAACGCATCTACCTTTACATTCACTACCTTTTTGAAACAGCAGCCCTCACATTTGCTGGTCTTTGGGGAGCTAGCTATATCACGAGACACTTCACATCAACCCTTTTACAATTTGTAGAACTCCCACCTCAGATAACTTTTCAGATTCAGCGTATTTCGGCTTCTATTTCCAGCGAAGACCTCAACACACTCATATTCGCTATTTCAACAGGAGTGCTTATTTCCTCTATTCCCGTAGCCCTAGGGCTCCGCAAACAAATCGGTCTCTTCTTACCCTAAAAAGAAATTTACCGCCCAATGGTTAGCCCCTTGAGCAATAATTCGGCATTGGTTGACGTTTGAGAAAGATTCTTCAGCAAAGTGGTAATGGCCTCACCAATAGGCATGGAAGCCAACTGACGGCGAATTTCTAGCACTTTAGGCATTTCTGCGGGATGGTAAAGACGATCGTCATTTCGAGTTCCACTCTGCGGTATATGAATCGCAGGATAAATCCGCTGCTCTGCCAACTCTCGATCGAGGCGGACTTCCATGTTACCCGTTCCTTTAAACTCTTCAAAAATCACATCGTCCATTCTGGACTCCGTCTCAATCAGAGCAGTAGCGAGAATCGTCAAACTCCCCCCTTCTTCACAGTTGCGAGCCGCTCCAAAAAACTTCCGACTTTGCTGAAGCGCTACTGGACTCAATCCACCAGAACCGATCGGCCCTCCCCCACGCTGGGAGTTGTTATGGCCTCGGGCAAGTCGCGTCAAACTATCCAAGAGCAACACCACGTCTTTTCCCAACTCTACCAAACATTTCGCCCGCTCCATCACGAGGTCAGCAACCTGCGCATGACGTTTAGCCGGCTCATCAAATGTCGAACTAAACACCTCCGCATCCACGGTTTCTTCAAAGTCTGTCACCTCTTCAGGGCGTTCATCAAGCAACAATACAATCAACTCGATCTCGGGGTGGTTCAGTTGAATCGATTTGGCGATTTGCTTGAGCATAATCGTCTTCCCTCCCCGCGGAGGAGCAACGATAATACCACGCTGTCCTTTTCCTAGAGGCGCTACCAAATCAAGCACTCGTGGAGTCAACCCCGTCTCTTTATTTTCCAAAATAATTCGTTCATCTGGAAACATTGCCGTGAGACTATCGAAAGCTTTTGGTTTAACATAATCCGCAACAGGTATCCCCTCTACCTCAAGCACTTCGTCAGCTGAAATATACTTATCACGCCCCTTAGGCGCTCTCAGAGTCACTTTAATTTTCTGCCCCACAACTAAACCATGCTCGCGAATCAAGTGCCCGCTAATGTAGAGATCATCGGGTGAAGTTTTAAAACTTTTTATAGGATCGCGGAGCATTGCGTAATTGTCTTTAGCCTGCTCGAGCACCCCCTCACCTACCAAGGCTACGCCTTCTTTTGCGTAAAAAGAAATCAAATCAAAAAGCAACTGACTCTTCGACGCCTTAGCTGGAATCTTCACAGGCAACACCTCAAGCATCGCATAAATTTCCGATAACGGTTTCAGGCGAAATTCATTCACGTTCACCACCTCGGGAAGATTAAGAACCACCTTAGGTTCGGGCTCTGTCTCTGATTCGGACTCAGGTTGAGACTCTAGCTGAGGATCAGGTTTAGATTCCGACTCCTCTACGATTTCTGGTCCCTGAGAAGGTTCAATATTTTCAATCTCTTCAGTCTTTTCTAAAGATTCGGGGGAAGTTTCAGTTTCTTCGTTCATAGGAAATAAGTAATTATAGGAGGGAGTCGATACAGCGTAGCTTTCATAGGCAAAAGCCAAAGCGTTATTGAACCTGCAACGATGCCAGTAAGAGATAAACCTCGGTGAGGCGATTCCAAGCCACCCCTTCCAAAAACTCGATAGGTTTGACCTTACTGTAACGTTGAAAGGTAACGGACAACTTGTGACTTTAACATCTCAGGTGGTCCCTCATTCCAGAACACAACATCCGCTAACTTTAGCTTAGCATCTATCGGCATCTGAGCTTGAAGCACCGCGTCCACGGTAGAATCATCCCACCCGTTACGATTTTTGAGTCGGCATTTTTGAGTGGTTGAGCTTGTTGCCACCAGCACATTGGCCGACTGACCAAAATCAATTCCACGCTCAAACAGGAGGGGAATATCCGCAACGAATAAGCGGGACACCCCTTTGGTAGCGGTTTCATCGATTAATGCAAGACATTCCTGCATCACCCTAGGATGAAAAACTTGCTCTAAAAAATGCCTAACTTCTGATGACGCAAACGCTTTCTCTCTCAAATAAACTTTATCGATCTCCCCATTTACGCTGAAAATTCGATCCCCGAAATGGGAACGCAATTCAGACCGAACCGCTTCAGAACCATACAAGCGGCGCACTGAAGCATCCGCATCAAATAAAACGGTTTCAGGAAAAAGCTCCTGAATCAAACACGCACAAGTCGATTTACCTGTGGCAATCCCTCCCGTAAGGGCAACAATTTGAAGATCATCAAACATTTTTTAGAGACAAGATAGAGGTTAAGCAGGCAAATCAATCAGAAGAATTTCTACACTAAAAACCCCGATTGCACAACCTTTGCAGGGCACAATCGGGGCTTGATGATATTTAAACTAGAACCGCTTACTTACTAGGAAGCAAACCTCCAGTATCTCCGCCCATTGGAGCTGGCATGGTTCCAGGAAGTTCAGATGGAGCATTTTCGCCACCACCTACGGATTGGTTAATCCGAGCACCAGCTGCGTCAATAATCTCAGCAGTCACAAAGATAATCAGGTTTTTCTTGATGTGGTTCTCTGCGTGACTCTGGAAGAGACGGCCAATGATTGGAAGGTCTCCAAGTATAGGCACTTTATCTTCCACGTTTTGCACGTGCTCACCCATCAATCCACCCACAGACACTGTGTAACCGTCATAAATCGTCATGGCAGTATTCACACGGCGTGTAGCGAAGACTGGCATTTCAATCCGGTTTTCAGTAATCGTGATTTGAATTGGGTTACCCAAAGCATCCGTTGCAGGAGTTTGGATTGGGCTTCCGTAGTTAACAAATCCTTCAAACTCAACAATCTCAGGAGCGAAACGAAGATCGATTGTGTAGTTATTTTCACCGATCGTAGGTTCAATCTCCAAAGTAACCCCTGTATTCCGTGTTTCAAAGGCTGTTGGTGTAGCCGGTGTTACTGGGAATGATTGAGGTTGTGGCATAAATCCAGGAAGAGGTAATCCTCCATTATTACCATTAAATCCACCGTCTCCAACTGAGTTAGGAAGCTCTGGTGGTTCGTATTCGGTTGGGTAAATAAATTCACGAATCACCTCAATAGTTGCCTTCTCACCACTTCGAGCAAGAACGCTTGGCGCCGTCATAATATCAGCTCCTTTTTTCTGAGCCAATCCGCGCATAATCATCTGAACCTGTCCATCACTGTAAAGACCAGTGAGAGAGAGAATTCCAGGAGCTACTCGTGAGTTCTGGGATGTTCTCATTGGGTTGTTCAAAATAGCATCAATGCTGTTACGGCTCACAGCATAGTCACCACTTCGCAATCCAGCGGTTCCGATGTTACTTACAGGATCGTTAGGTCCGACAATCCCAGGAACTGTTGGGTTACCAAAATCACTGCCTATACGGTCTGATCCATTTCCAATCGTTCCACCACCAAGGAAGGTATTGCTACCAAAAACTCCTACAGGAGACATGATCCAGTCAAAGCTAAGCTCATCGTTGTTCTCCTGAGAAATCTCAATAAACTTAGTCAAGATACGAACTTGGCGAGGGCCTTTACCCCGAATGGCATCAATCACCTGCTCGATGATATCAAGGTTACTTAAGGTGTTATGCACCACCAAAGTACTAGTTGCAGGAATATAATTCGCAAACGCATTGTCTGGGAAGTTTACCCCGTTCGCCATGAGAAGTTCTTTAGCCCCTTTACGAGCACCAAGAGTATCAGCAGCAGAGGATGAACCACCACCAAAAGGATCGGCGTCAGCACTTTCACTACTTCCACTTCCACCTTCAGAAAGCTGAGCGATAAAATCAGGTGGAACAACAAAACTACGAGTATAAAGATCGTTCAACTCAAGAGAGTTCAAAGGAAGAAGCACAACGGAGTGCTCATCGAGTTTATAACGTAAACGCGTAGCATCACAAATATATTGAAGCACTGTTCCAAGAGGCACATCGCGAAGCTTTAATTCTTTAATACGCAATGTTCCTGGATTCACAGGCACATCATTCGCAGCATCAAGGCTATCATCATCTGAGGAATCTGAAGAAGCCGTTCTCGATGCTACAGGCTTACGAATAATGAAGTTCAAGCCTGTGCCATCTGGATCAATCTCACGAGCGCGAAGTCTCAAAAAGTCAAGAGCTTCCTCTACTGTCGTATTTTCAAAATCAACAACAGGAATAACAATACTATTCAACTTTTGTTGCAAATACTGCACACCGCTTGTTGGGCCTCCAGTTGCTGTTGGAGTTGAAAACTCAGGCACTTCTTTAGGCACAGCCAGTTCCCAAGCCTTATCCACCTCAGCTAACAAATGAGCACGAGTGTGATCATAAGCGGCACGGTAGTAATCAGAACGAGTTGCTGCACATTTTTCAAGCCAACGGCGAGCTGCCTTATTGTATTTATCAATTAAGAGAACTTTATTAAACTCGGCTTCAGCCTCGTCGTATTTACCAAGGTTATAATATCCCTCGCCCATATAAAGCGAACGACGCACCTTATCCACATTTTTAGTGTGCTCATAAGTGAGAGCAGGATTAGTGCGAATTGGGTCATCCAAATAACCCAACTGTTTTTTTGCTGCAAAGTTAGCAGGATCTCTTTTAAGAACATCCTCTAAAAGACTGCGAGCTTCATCGTATTTTCCAACACGGCGATACTGCTGAGCCAAAGCAACAGAAGCATCTCCAAGGTGTCCCAAATAAGAATTACGGCGATCTGAAAGTGCTGGCCCAGGAGGCAACAACTTTAAAGCGTTCTTGTATTCCTTAACAGCCGTCTCGTAGTCCTGCTTTGCATAAGCAGAACGACCACGGGCAAGAGCGTCATCAGCCTGTTGCACAAGACGTGCGCGGCGAGCAATCTCCTTCTGAGCAATACTAGAAGTGCCACTGTATGAGTTACTACCACCGTAGTAGCCACCCTCACCCGCTTGGGCAACATTGATGGCAACTGGCATTGCGGCAGCAACAGCCATTAAGACAGCAGTTTTTCGAGTCATTAAAGAAACCGCTGATCTAGCAATTCCTTGTTTTGGGGTATCTATGGGTAGGTGCGTAGGTGTCATTTCCATAATAAGTATGTGTATTTAGTGACTTCTTAAGAGCCGTTTGTGAAGCGTTTTTTT
>CAZOWD010000087.1:0-7775 GCA_964583225.1 uncultured Verrucomicrobiales bacterium
TACCACTATGGCTCATAAGAAAGGACAAGGTTCCGTTAAAAACGGTCGCGATTCACGCAGCAAACGTCTCGGCGTTAAGAAATTCGGCGGCGAAGTCGTAACTGCAGGAAACATCATCATCCGCCAGCGCGGAACAAAATGGCACCCAGGCGCCAACGTTTACATGGGTAAAGATCACACCATCCACGCCCGCGTCGATGGCAATGTTTACTTCGACAAAAACGGTCGTCGCGTCAACGTCAAGTTGGCCGAAGCTGTTGCTGTCTAAGTTTTCAACAACACACCCAACACACAGTTTTCAAAAAGCCCGCAGGTTCACGCCTGACGGGCTTTTTTTAGCGATTCATTTATCTCAATTCTACGAAATTTGCCGCATCGCCTCATACAGAACAATTCCGACAGAGGTCGAAAGGTTCAAACTCCGCGTCGTCCCCTCCTTCATCGGAATCGTCAGACACTTCTCCTTATTGGCTTCTAATATACTCTCAGGAACCCCTTTCGTTTCACAACCAAACACCAAATAATCCCCATCAGAAAATGTTCCGCTCCAGTGAGGACGATCCGTTTTTGTTGTCAAAAAATACACTCCAGCATCCTTTTCAACAGATTCCATAAACTCCTCCCAATTCTCCCAAACCTTCAGGTCAACATCCTTCCAATAATCCAAACCAACTCGCTTCACCTGCCGATCATCCAAAGAAAACCCCAAAGGTTTCACCAAATGCAACCTCGCCCCCGTCGCGAGACACAACCGACCCGCCGCTCCTGTATTGTGAGGAATCTCAGGTGTTAATAATACCACGTGTAACATGCCCCTATCCTCCCCAGCCATTCCGTCGATGGCAAACCGGAAATTCAAAAACACGCGAAACATTCTCTACACTTGACTCTTTTCCAAGGGATTCTAGCTTCCTCCTCAAACGATTACCTATCGACATTCATCTATGGAACCCCAGAACAACATTCCTCGTCATATCGCCATTATCATGGATGGCAATGGCCGCTGGGCAAAAGCGCGCGGACTCCCTAGAGCTGCCGGCCATCGTGCTGGAGCCGAATCCGTCCGCGATGCCGTAGAAACCTGCTCGCAACTCGGTGTCGAATACCTCACCCTCTACGCATTTTCATCTGAAAACTGGAACCGACCCAAATCCGAGGTCGACGCCCTCATGAAGCTCCTCGAGCGTTTCCTTCGCGACAAGCTTCCCGAAATGCTCAAAAAAAACGTCCGACTCCACGCAATTGGTCGGCTTCACATGTTGCCTGAAAAATGCCGAGTTCAAATTGACCGCGCTATCGAAAGCACCAAAAACAACACGGGCGTCAATCTCATCCTAGCCCTCTCCTACGGATCCCGCGAGGAAATCACCGATGCCGTTCGCGAAATCGCCCGCAAGGTTGCCGCCGGCGAACTCGCGCCCGATGCCATCGAGAACCACCACATTGACGAACATCTTTCCACCGCAGGCATCCCCGACCCCGACCTCCTCATCCGCACTTCGGGCGAGTTCCGCATCTCTAACTTTTTACTCTGGCAGATTTCTTACTCAGAAATCGTAATCAGCTCAAAAAATTGGCCCGATTTCCGCGATGCCGACCTCCGTGCTGCCATCGAGGAATACGGCAAGCGCCATCGGAGATTTGGAAAAATCTAATCTCCTTTTTCCGCGAATTTTCACCTCCGCACTCCCATGTCTGCTGACCCAACCACCATCCTTCTCGTCGATCCCGACCTAGATCATCTGGAATGGGCCACCAAACACCTAGCTGCTGACGACCTACGCATTCTTCGCACCGATCACGCAGAAAAGGCAATCAAGGTCTGTGACACCACTTCTGTCGACCTCATCATCGCCTCCCTAGATCTTCAGCCATTTGACGGGCTCACCTTGCTCAGTCGAGTCCGAGCAGCCCACCCAGGCATTCTCGTCATTCTCACGACAGGATTTCCATCCACCGCTCAAATTATCGAAGCCTCACAGCTCGGAGCCCAAGACATTCTCAAAAAAGAATCTCTCACCTTCGAGCTCCGCCCCGTTGTCGAGTCCACACTCCAAACCATCGAGCAACGCAAATTAGTGGGCGCGAGCAATCCCCCAAAAACATCCCACATCTCAGACAGCCGCGTAAAAATCATCGGAAACTCACGCGCGCTTCAGGATGTTTTTAAAATTGTAGGTCGGGTAGCCCGCACAGACGCCCCTGTGCTCGTCTCTGGAGAAAGTGGCACGGGCAAGGAACTCGTCGCCCATGCCATCCACGAATACTCTCCTCGCGCAAAGGGACCGTTTATTGCCATCAACTGCGGAGCCATCCCTGAAAACCTTCTCGAAAGTGAACTCTTTGGTCACGAAAAAGGAGCCTTTACTGGCGCTATCAGCCGACGCGCTGGACTCTTCGAACAATGCGATGGTGGCACGCTCTTTCTCGATGAAATCGGCGACATGCCCGCTCCCGTCCAGGTCAAACTCCTCCGCGTCCTCCAAGATGGCACGTTCACCCGAGTCGGCGGTCAAGACCTCCAAAAATCTGACGTTCGCATTGTAGCCGCCACCAATAAAAACCTTGCAGAAGAAGTGGCTCACAACCGGTTTCGCGAGGATCTCTTCTACCGAATGAACGTCGTGGAGATCCACCTTCCACCACTCCGAGCTCGCTCCGAAGACATTCCGCTTCTTGCGGAACACTTCCTCCGCATGACGGTGCGTCGCAACGGAATTCCACCACTCCACCTCAGTGCGGAATCGCTCGAACACCTCAAAAAACACAACTGGCCAGGAAACGTTCGCGAACTCGAAAACACCATCGCTCGCGCTTGCGCTCTTGCCAGCACCGACATCCTTTTACCCGACGATATCCCGTTCACAAAAACCTTTACGGATCCTCACCAAGAAGAGCTCAAAACCCAAGACGCCATCGAGCACCTCCTCAGCATCCTCCCCGAAGGAGAAGATCCCGCGCAATGGATCGCTCAACTGCTCAAGCGCTAACAAAAGCCAAAAACCGAAAGGCATTCCCCCTGCCTCAAGACGGGCTATCAGTCATGCCCAATTTGGCTTTTGCTCCATGGATGAGGGAAAATACAATCGGGACCACAAGAAGCGTAAGGAAAGTGCCGGTGATCAATCCCCCGATCGCGACAACAGCAAGCGGAGAAAGGCGTTCGAGTCCAACAGCTTGTTGCGCCGCCACAGGAATCATTCCAACAGCTGAAGCCGCCGCCGTCATCAGAATAGGACGCGTCCGGAGCTTCACCGCTTCAAACAAAGCATCGTGCACGCTCATTCCCTTTTTGATCCCCTCTTTGGCAAAGTCCACAATGAGGATTCCGTTGTTCACCACAATTCCCATGAGGAGAATCAACCCCATAAACGAAGGCAAACAGCCAATTTTATTGGCGACAAGCATCGCCCACGCTCCTCCAATGAGCGCCATGGGAAGCGTCACCATAATGGCGAGCGGATCTGAGAACGAACGGAAGGTGATAATCAGCATCAGGTAGAGCAAAAGCAGTCCCAACCCGAGAGATTTACCCATACGAGCAAAAGCATCGTTCATCTCCGTGATCGTGCCTTCTTGAGAAAGTGTATAACCTCGGGGAAGCTCCATATCTTTCAACGCTTCATCAACCCTATCTTGCAGATGAGTGATGGCGATGTTTCGACGGAATCCAATAATATCGATTGTCGGTTGCAGGGCTTGATGGGTTTCCACGGTAGGCGCGTTGGAACGCGTGATCGAAGAAAGAGAATCAAGTGGCACTAATGAACCGTCCGCCACGCGAATAGGCAGCGATGCGATACTGGGGTCCGATGACCTTTGATCCTTCTGCAAACGAACCCAAACGGGGATCGGATTTTCGCTAGGAACGCGGATGCGCCCTCCGGGCATTCCTCCAACCATGGTTCCAACTTGATGCGCAACATCACCAGCAGTTAACCCGTAGAGGCGGGCTCGCGCAGGATCCACTTTAAGATCGATACGCTTGGAAGTAGATTGCCATGTCCGTTTATATCCCGAAAGCCCACCTACGTGTTTCAATCGGCGTTCCACTTCATCCGCCAGCGAACTAAGCACCTGAGGGTCAGGACCGCTAATCATCACATCAATATCTCCTCGAATTGACGAAAGAGGTGACGCTCCAAACTCGGTTGCGTTGGATTGAATAAGCCCTGGAATTTTACGCATGCGTTTCCGAATAGAAGACTCGATGTCATAAATCGTGCGATCTCGGTGGAAACGATCAACAAGGTTCAGCGTGATTTCGCCTTGCTGAAGCGTTCGTGCAGCGCCGAAAGATTTCACACCTGGCTCAGACCCGAGAACCGTGGACGACGATATAATCCAATCGGAAGGCACTTCATCGCGGATGATCGCTTCAACTTCTCGAGCGAGCTTTTTCATACCCGCATCGTCAGTATCGGGTTCAGCTTCAAACGAAATAAGAGACGTTCCCGTATCCATCCGAGGCATGAGTTCGCGCCCGATAAAGGGCATCTGTTTGGCACTCACCACAAAGAGAATGGCAAAGAGAATCAAAATGGGGATTCGGTGGTTAAGCGCCACCCGAACGATCGAAACGTAAAAGTTTCTGATAGGATCCAACACAAAACGAGTAAATGGACGCAGAATCCAATCGAGTGGGTCTTTTGCTCCAGGCTTGAGGAATCGAGATGCAAAAATAGGAATAATGGTAACAGAAACAATTAACGAGGCGAGGAGCGCGATCGAGAGCGTCACCGTGAGAGGTTGAAGAACATTTTGCACATACCCTCCCACAAACATAATGGGGATCAAGACGATCACAGTGCTAATCGTGCCCGCGGTGTCAGCAAGTAGGATTTCTCCTGTGCCACGCGCGGCGGCAAGCATCCCAGTTTCTTTGCTTTCCTTCATGTGCCGATCAATGTTTTCAATCACCACAACGGCATCATCAGCAAGAAGACCAACGGCGATCACAACGGCTGTGAGCGTCACCATATCAAACTCATAGCCCAACGTATGAAGCATGGCGAAAGTGAGCAGGTAACTCAGTGGCAAAGAAATTGCAGTAATCAGAGCCGCCCGTGTGTTTGCTAAAAAGAGAAACAAAACCACCAGCGTCATCAACACGGCATCCCGCAGTGAGCTCAACATGTTTTCGACCATTTGGTTAATCAATCGCCCCTGCGTGTCCGCAATCTCAATGTTGAGCATTGGAAATTTTTTCTGGATCGCGGGAAGTTGCGCTTCTACTTTTTCAAGAACGTCCGCAGCAAATCCATTTTCATTGCGGAGCAGAGACAACGCAATCGCCTCTTTCCCGTTACCCCAAAACATCGAGGACGTTTCTTCCACCCCCCAATGAACTTTAGCGAGATCACCCACGCGCACGTGATCCCCTCCTGGAAGAGGAACGAGGATTTGTGCCACATCTTCAGGGCTTTTAGAAAGAGATTCCGCCGTGAGTAAATAACGGCTTTCTTGGTTGTGAATAAGGCCAGAAGGCACGGAAACATTGGATTTTTTAAGCGCGGCACTCACCTCAGCCAGCGTAAGCCCATGCGCTTCAAGTTTATTTCGGTCAACATCCACTGCGAGCTGGCGAATGTGACCACCAAACACTTCGGCTTCCGCCACTTCCGGTATGGCAAGTAAAGTATCGCGCAGCTGGTTCTCAGCAATCCGACGCGCTCCAGCGAGGTCTAGCTTCGATCCTTTTGCCGGCGTAATAGAGAGCAACACCACAGGGCGGGCTGCCTCTGTGATTTTAAAAATAAGAGAATCGCGAACCCCTTCGGGTAGCGATGCTTTAACGCGGGGAAGCTCGTTGGCTACATCGGTTGCAGCGGTGCTGATATCGATACCATACTCAAACTCAACGCTCACCTGCGATACCTGATCACGCGAAGTCGAGGTAACCCGACGCACGCCATCAATCGCCGACAAACGAACCTCCATAGGGTGTGTCACATCAGTCGCAATATCGCTCGCTGAAGCTCCAGGCCATTGCGTTACAACCGATACCATGGGACGGTTGACATCGGGAAAAAGGTTGAGCGGTGTGGCTTTAAAACCAAGATACCCCGTCAGCACCATAATCAGCCCAAGGACGGCGATGGCGTAAGGTTGTTTAAGGATGGATTCGACAAATTTCATCGTTTCAAAAAGTGGATGTTAACGAGCCTGCTCCTTATCGGGATTCTGGCGAACTCGGATGCGTCGGAATAATCACGACCGAATCGTTATTATGTAGTTGAAGCAACACGGCATCGTGCGCTTTTACAACCAAGTCGCCCGGATGAAGATCGCCCAGAACCGCCACACCTGAAGATGTGCTCAGGTCGATGGTGACTGGGATTTTTTTCAGTTGGGTTGGTTCAGATTCCAACGAGGCGGTTGATTTTTGAGACGGAGGCACCACAAAAACAACACCTTTCGTGGGATCGTCAGGATCCACTAACACCGAGGCATGAGGAACGACGAGTGCGTTTTTCCGTTCGTCGAGGATGACCCGACCAGCAACGCGCGATCCACTTCGAAGACCAAAAGGCGCAACTTCAATATCGGCTTCAGCCAATCCTAGAGCCCGAGCATCCAATGCTGGAAAAATTCGGGAAATCTTCACGGTTTGCGTTTTAGATCCACAGCATTTGAGTTCGAGGTCAGCGCCCACTTTCAACTGCATAATAATTTGTTGAGGTAAAGATACCTGAACGCGAGCCCCGCGTAGCACCGTGATTTTATACAGCGGATGAGACACCGAACAAATATTTCCAGGCTCCGCGAGTCTGGCGGCAATAATGCCATCGGAGGGAGATTTTACCGTTGCGTAACTGCGGCGAATTTTTAGCCCTTCGATAAGGCGCTGCACACTTTCTTTCGAGTGTTTTGCGGCGAGATAAGCCGCCTGTGCGGCATCCACATCGGCCACCGATGCTCCGCCCTTATCAAGCACCTTTTTCAACCGCTCATACTGGTCTTTTTTACTCACAAGGTCAGCTTCCAACCCTGAGAGTTTCGCTTTCTGAGCAAGAATTTCTTGATCGATTTCTCGCGTATCGATTTTGGCGAGCACGTCACCCTTTTTAATTTTTTCACCTTCCCTCGGCCCCATACTGAGGATCTCCCCTTGGAGTTGCCCACTGATCGTAATTTCTTCGCTTGTTAACACCGTTGATAACACAGGAAAAACTTTTGCAATATCACGCTTCTCCACCGGAACAACGCGAAGTGCCCATGGCGGGATATTCGCATCAGCAACGGTTTCCTGTTGGTGTTTGCGGTGCATACGCAAAGCCACAGCCCCAGCAATAATAAGAAACACAACAAGGATCCCAAGAACCCGACGAATGACTTTTTTCATATTTGAAGGTTAAGTTAGAAGTTTGAACGGTCAACAGCAAAACAAATGATTGATCCGCATATCAAAAAGGAGCCAGCATCTGATAAATCATCTTGGCTGCGATAAGCAACACGAGAACGCCAAACGCTTTTTTAAGCGCATTTTTATTGAGTGAAAGAGAAATTTTACTTCCGAGAAACCCACCAGCAACACCTGAAACGGCAAGAGCTGCGGCGGTGGTCCATTCGACCGCCCCATGAATCGCGTGACCCGCCAGCCCTGAAAATGCGGTCACACCAACAATCACCATTGTAGAGGCTATCGCGATATCCATAGGCACCCCACAAAGTAACACCATAATGGGAAGGATAATAATCCCACCCGTAATCCCAAGCATACCCGAGATCAAACTTACAACCGTTGCGGCACCTAACATGAGCGGAAGATTGAT
>CAZOWD010000088.1:0-7713 GCA_964583225.1 uncultured Verrucomicrobiales bacterium
CGTGTCCAAATTATTTCTGCATTTTATTCTGCTAACCTTCTTGTTTTCTTCTCAAGCCAGCGCGCACATCGTTAAACAAATTTTCCTTTCTCTTGAGCAGCCAGGGCACGATTGGAAAATCAAATCGACCTTCGATGCGGCTTTTGCGCTTCCCGAATTTAGAAATGACGCCTCGACGCCACAGCCAAAACGCCAATGGCTCGTCCACCTCAATGCCGAAGAGCATGCTCGACTCCGAAAAGAAACCGAGGCCTACCTTCGCCAAACGCTTACTTTCACCCACGGCGATCAAACGATCCCCTATCAAATCACCTTTCCCGATTACGACACAACTCCTCCCAACTTTCCTAAAATGCTCAACGGAGGAGCCTACCTTACCATCTATCTCACAGGTAAAACTTCTCCCAACCAAGGGGGCGATTTTAAAATCCACGTCCAATCTGGCCCTCAACCTGATTTCGTCATCGCCTCTGGTTCCCAAGAAGACCGACAATACCACGTTGTTAAGCCCGGCGACGAAGCTTCTTTATTCACGACATCTGCCACCACAACCGAGGTGACAACTACCCAAGGAAGCCTCTGGGATATCCTCAAAATGGGCTACACGCACGTCATTCCTCTAGGGCTCGACCACCTCCTATTCATTCTCGCTCTTTTTCTCATGTCGCGTCAGTGGCGCCCACTCCTTTCCCAATCACTCACGTTCACCCTCGCTCACAGCATCACGCTCGGGCTAGCTGCTTCTGGAATTTTTCAGGTAAGCCAGTGGTCTGGAGCATGGCTCATCGAACCCCTCATCGCTCTAAGCATCGCCTTTGTCGCCATCGAAAACGTATTTATCAAAAAATCCTCCCCGCACAGGCTCGCGGTCGTCTTTTGCTTTGGCCTCGTTCACGGACTCGGATTTGCAGGAAGCCTCGCCACGGCGCTCGATCAAGGAAGCCATAACAGCCTCATCGCCCTAGCCCTCGCCAACCTCGGCGTTGAGTTGGCGCAGGTCACCATCCTCGGAGTGGCGTGGATCCTCACCCTCGTTTGGTGGAAAAAGCCCATTTACGAGAAGTTTAGAATCACCACCTCTCTGGTCATCGCAGCTATCGGGCTATTTTGGGTTGTGCAGCGCTTAAGCTAAGCTCGACCTAAACCGCCAACTTCTCAGCCCAAGCCTTGGCCTTTTCAGCAAATGATTTCTCCATTTCGTTGTAGGTAATTCCGCGAGAAACGTTCACCACATCTGGAGCTGTCCGATTTCGTCCGTCGAGGCTCGCAAGATCTCCCCCTTGCGCGCCGAGACCAGGAATCAGCAACGGGCTATCAACAATCCGATCCAGCACTTCCTCGCTTGCGTTCGTCAACCCCACGACATACCCCACATCAGTCGCCCGTTTTTCCTCGGCAGCACGCTTACCAAGTTCTTGCACGAGTTCAAAAACAAATCTTCCATCCGCGAGCTTCTGTCGCTGAAAATCGGCACTTCCCGCGTTGGAGGTTACGGCGAGAAGGTAAATCCCCTTCCCCTCCCAATCCAAAAATGGCTCGATAGAATCAAATCCAAGGAAAGGGTTCAACGTCACGGCATCGACGTCCCAATTTTCAAAATATGACTTGGCGTAATACTTTTGCGTTTCTCCGATATCTGAACGTTTTGCATCCAAAATCACAGGCACCTCCTTAGGCATCGATTGAAGCATCTCCTCAAGGATCTCAATTCCCCGAAGACCCATCGCCTCGAAATACGCCATATTAGGTTTAAACGCCGCCGCATATTCTGCGGTTTCTCCCACCACCCGCTTCAAAAATTCAGGCATCGCCTCGATTCCTCCTGAAAATTCAGGCCGAGGGTCAATCCCAACGCAAAGGCGGGATCCTACAGTTTGAATACGTTGGGCGAGTTTCTCAGAATAAGTCATAGCGGGCATGCCGGAAAACTAAACGCATCCGCCAATCCTTGACCAGCTTTTTTAAGATTCTTCAGCAGCTTCGTTTTTTTTAGCCGCCAGTTTTTCTCGCAACTCTGGCCACTGATCCTGACTTACAATGTAACCGATACAGTTTTCACTACCGCACCTACACGGGTGATCTTCATAACACTCCACATCAAAGCCATAATCAAAGGTCAACTCCTCACCTTTTTTAATATCGCGAAGTGAGTAAATTTTAATCCGCCGTCCCACGATCCACGCCTCACAGTTGGGATCACAGGAATGGTTAATCAGGCGAGCAATATTCCAAGGGACATTTCCATCGATGTCCCACTTTTCATCTAGGGTGAAAATATACACAGCGGCATCACCATTTTCCTCAGACTTAGCGTATTGATCCCACGCCCGTTCTTCGCTGATTTCTTTATTGATAGGCTCACCAACGTATTCAATCACCTCGGTTTCTTTGGGGATATCCTCGGTAGCATACACCCCACGACCATGAATCTCCGACCCTCGAACCTCACAAAGATCACTCTCAGCGCGCTCAATCATCTTTTTGAACCGACGCACCCATTTGGCATCTCTCTCTAGTTTTTCGTCTCTAGTCATCTGATCGTAACCTTAAAAAGTTAGAAAGTTAGTCCCCCTCAACTCACTTAATCTCTCGAGCTGAAGCTGGTGGCAATTTTAAATCTTTTTCGTTAGGAGGCAAAGAGGGAAACATACTCCGCAAATCTTGAACCGTGGGCTTCATCCCCGTCATAAAATACCAGTCATTTGTCCCTTTCTCTGAAATAGCAACCGTATAGCTTCTCTCTTCCAAAGTCCGAAGTTTTCCGCCTTTGCTAGGATCAGCAATTCGCACCCGTGTCACAGTAGGCACAATCGCCAACCAGTGCTCAACGATGATAGGTCTGCCAGTTGCATCTTTAACTAAATTCCCATTCGCGTCTCTTTTTTTGGCTCTCCAAACGCTAAAAAATGAAGTCGGCAAACTAGCACGAAACGAGGTTACAACCATTCCCATTTTCGTTAACTGACGCTCAGAGCGAGCTAGGCTCGCCTCCAGTTGGGCCATACCTCCATGCCTTTTGGCTAACCGACGCTTCCAACGGGGATACATCCTCTTGTGAGCATATGCAAAATCCCCCTTCATCATTTCAATCCCCATTTTTTGAACCGCCGCTTGAGCTGATCGAGCAACCGAAGGATCCACTACCACAAGCCCCGCATCTTGCGCTGAAAGAGATGACACCATCCCACTTCCAATAACCACAAAGCCCCCCAAAAGTGCGAACAATAATTTTTGCATACGTATTCTTTTTTTCATATTCATTCTTGTGCGCTCATTCATCGACTCAGCCTACTCAAAAGTCAAGCATCGCTCTCTAACTCCGTCAAAATGAACAATTTCAAAAGTTAATAAAAATCCTCTTTGCTAATTGCTCCGATTTGAGTCTATTCTCCGCGGCATGGCGACGAAGAAGGCATTAGGAAAAGGACTTGGAGCTCTCATTAAAAAGCAACCACTCCCAACAGACACCTCTACAGAAAAAGGAGGCGCTCCCGTTAATGAGCAAACAGCCATTGAAAACATTGTTCCGAGTCCTCTTCAACCCCGAAAACATTTTACTCCAGGTCAACTTGACGAACTCGTCGATTCCATCCGCCAACACGGAATCATCCAGCCACTCATTGTCCGAAAAGTTAATGACAAGCTAGAGCTCATCGCTGGAGAACGTCGTTGGCGCGCCTCCAAAGAACTCGGCCTCGCCACCGTCCCCATCCGGATTCGCGAAGCAACCGATCACGAAGTGCTAGAAATGGCGCTGATCGAAAACATTCAGCGCAAAGACCTCGATCCCATGGAAGAGGCTCAAGGCTATGTCCGTCTGGCCAAAGAATTTAAAATGAAGCAAGAAACCATCGCCAAGCGCGTTGGTAAATCTCGAGCGGCCGTGGCAAACGCCATGCGTCTGATGGAGCTTCACCCCAGCATTCAAGATCATGTGGCTCAAGGGCGTCTCAGCGTTGGTCACGCCAAGGCAATTTTAAGCATCAAAGATCACGAAACTCAATGCTTAGCCGCGGATCAAATCCTCAAAAAATCTCTCACCGTCCGCGCGGCTGAGAAATTAGCAAGAGAACTCGCGAACCCGACCGAAGAAAAACCGAAACCAACAGAAACAACTCGCGAGGCCAATGCCGTGATCGAGCAAATCCAGTCTACTCTTCGCGAAAGGTTTGCGACCGAAGTCAAAGTGCATCACAAACCGAAAAAAGGAAAAATCGAACTTACCTACTACGGAAACGACGATCTACAACGGATCCTCGATCTCCTCGGAATCAAACTCTAAAAACGAGTTTTACCTCTATTCGATTCACCATTCGTTCCTGCCAACAACCTCGGCTCATGAACAAAAAAATCATTTTCACCACAGCCATCTTAGTTGCTGGCTCCGTTGTTGCTGGATTTTCATTCTGGAAAAACCGTGGTTCAGATAGCCACGGAAAATCAGCCTACGCTCACACCAAAGCAATTCTCGCGATTGGACCTCGCACGCCGGGTTCAGCGGGGCTCAAAAAATCCCACGACTACATTTCAAAAGAGCTCGCAAAATCTGGCTGGAAAACAGTCACTCAAACGATAGAGCGCGACACGCCTGTTGGGAAACGCACCTTCATCAACCTTATCGCCCGTTTCGAACCTGGAGAAATCTCATCGCTCCAAGACCTCAAAAAACTTCCCACCACTGGGATTCTTTGCGCTCACCTCGATTCCAAAGAAATCCCCGACATCCCTGATTTTGTCGGAGCTGACGATGCTGCATCGGCCTGTGCGCTCATCATTGAACTGGCATCCACCCTCGCCAAAGAAAACCCCAAACAGGCAAAAAAACTCGAACTTGTCTTTTTCGATGGAGAAGAAGCCTTCGGCGAACATATGACTCTAGAACCTCAGGAAGGCCTCTATGGAAGCCGCGCCTACGCCACGACTCTTTACGACCGGCAGAGCAAACCTAAGTTTGGCATTCTACTCGATATGGTAGGACACAAAAACCTCAAAATAGCCGTCCCTGGAGACACGCCACCTCACCTCTACGACGCGCTCACTAGAGCTGCAGAAACTCACGGACACTCCAAGCGTTACTCAAAACTCACGACTGGCGTGCTCGACGACCACTACTATCTCAACAAAGCGGGCGTTCCCACCATTGACATCATCGGAGCTGATTTCTCAGACACTCACTGGTGGCACCAGAAAGGCGACACGCTCGACATCATCTCCCCTAAGAGCCTCACCATTTCCTACCACGTCACCCTTACTATGCTGCAAGAGTTGCTCGCCAAATAACGGCATCTCTCACCGTCCAAACACGGCGGTAGCAACAGCCAATACATCTCCGTAAGGCAAACGACTCAACATTCCCCATTCATTGCGTTGATAAAGGCGATAACGCATCATGCCAGGGCTGTAAATCCCGCATAAAAAGCGCGCGAGTCGCTCAGGAGTCGCCAAAGCAGGTTTCCGATCTTTGACAAGATTAAAGATCGTTTCCAACTCCCCATCGCTCACCTCATCAACTTCGGTATAAGGGAGGTTTCTTCGCTTGTTCGTCCCCAAACAAGAAGAACAAACTCCGCACGGCTTCGGTAATTTTTCTCCAAAATACCCTACCAACGCAACCGCCAGACAACGCTTTGAAGTCGCCATGGCCACCACCGACTCAATCTTTTTTATTTCTTGTTCAGCATGCTCCTCAAAGACAGCATACATCTCGTCCGCAAGCTCTGATAAACTCTCAGGAAATTTACGGATTTTAAAATGAGATAAGCTGTGACTGAACTTCATGCGCACGTCATCGCTCGCATTCAACTCGGCCAACAAAGCCATCAGCTTCATTTGACCTGAAGCCGTCCCACCCGAGATTTCTCGCAGCGATACCCGTTGTCTCGATTCCAAAATCGGACGCAACACCTTCTTTTGCGCTGGAGAAAACCCTTGTAAAACATGATCGATAGGAACCAGCGGAACGGCATGACACCACAACCACGATCCCTGCTCCTCCACCAACCAACCCGCCAATTCTAACCGAGCCAATAAAATATCCAGCAACGCCCACGGCATATCGTTCAACGTGCAAAAATCATAACGCGACACAACCGCACGCATTCCTTGAGAAAACACCGACTCTAAAATATTTCTAATCGCTTGCAGGGTTGGCTTCTGCGCAAGGACAAAACTTTCCAACCTCTCTTGATCGTTGCCACTAAGAATCAACTCACACCAACTTTGCTTTCCATCGCGCCCTGCCCGACCACTTTCTTGAATCCACCCCTCGGGTGATTTGGGCGGTTGGTAGTGAACCACCGACCTCACTCCCGCCATATCCACGCCCATACCAAAGGCAATCGTGGCGCAAATCACTTCAACATCCCCATTGACAAATCCATCCTGCACATCGCCCCGCGCCTCTGTGCTCATTCCAGCATGAAATGCCCGAGCCTCAAAACCGTGCCCCCTCAGCAAAGTCGCCAACGTTTCCACGGTTTCACGCCGTGTTGCGTAAACAATCGCAGGTAATTTACAACGATCCGCCAACAACTTTAACAACACCTCATTTTTTTCATCATCCGCGCAAGGAGTCACGGAGTAGTGTAAATTAGGCCGAAAAAATGAAGTCTGCACATGGTGGCGTTTAAGAATCCCAAACGACTTCCGAATTTCTCGCGCCACGCTGGGACTCGCCGTCGCAGTAAGCGCTAAAATCGATCTCGGTTTCAACTGTCTCACCCGTTTCGCCAAACGCAAATAAGCGGGGCGAAAACTAGGTCCCCATTCCGCCACACAATGGGACTCGTCCACCGAAATCAAATCCACCGAAAGCGATTTTAAAACATCCCACAATTCGGGAGAAAGCATTCGCTCAGGAGATAAATACAACAGCCTCACGCGTCCCTCATTCAACGCGTTTCGCAAAGGTTCAAAATCGTCATCACAACTAGAATCCCAACGCTCCGCTAAAATCCCGCGCGCCTTCAACGCCTCAACCTGATCTCGCATCAGCGCGATCAAAGGAGAAATAACCAGAGTCAAACCGCCAAAAACAACCGCTGGCAACTGGTAACACAGAGACTTACCTCCTCCCGTCGGGAGAACCGCCAAGGTGTTCTCTCCTGCCAACACCAAGTCGATAACTTCAGCCTGCCCCGGTCTCAAATCATCGTGACCGAAAACACGCTTTAACACATCTCTCAGTTCATCATTCACTTATCGACTCCAATCATTTCACAAGCCAACTCGATAGCATGAATCATCGAACTCTCACTCGCTACGCCTTTCCCCGCAATGTTAAATGCGGTTCCATGATCGGGACTCGTCCGCACCTGAGGCAAGCCAAGAGTTACGTTCACCCCCGAATCAAAATCCAACAACTTCAGAGGGATTAACCCCTGATCGTGATACATGCAAAGCACCGCATCATACGCGCCATCCACAGCGGGACGAAAAATGGTATCGGGTGGATGAGGGCCAGAGAACTCAACATCACGTTGAGCTCCAGCTTGAAGTAAACTTACCGCGGGTCCCACAATTTCTATATCTTCCCGCCCGAACGCTCCATTTTCTCCTGCGTGTGGATTCAGGCCACACACCGCAATCTTCGGATTTGAGTTCCCCCGTTGTTTACAAAAATCTGCCAGCAATTTCCCGACCCTCACAATTTCCTCGATGCTTAACAGCGACGCGACATCAGCCAGAGGCACGTGAACCGTCACTAAAGCCACC
>CAZOWD010000089.1:0-7633 GCA_964583225.1 uncultured Verrucomicrobiales bacterium
CCTCCGCGTTGGGCTGGTATGGGTTGTGCCGTTGGCACATGAGGGGAGTCTTCGTCTTGATGACGAGGACCCTATTGCGGATTTTAGGTTTAAAGATGCTTACGCTGTGAAAATCGACAGACCCAATGTGAATAACTTGGCAATAAGATGTCGAAAATCTCCCCATTCCTTATTTTAGAAGGGGGGAGATAGGGGAGAATAGAGTCTTTAAATGAGATCTGAATGCTGAAAAGTTCGGTTGCTGGGGAGGTGGTGTGATTTTGGGATGTGAAAGTTATTCTCCAAAGTTATTAGAAATGGTGTGTTTTGTAAGTTGTTTATTATTAAGTTGTTGTGGGTTTTATTGGTTGTTTTTAGCAGAGTATTCACAAGTTATTCACATTGTGTGATGCGTGACTAACTCATTGAAAATAGAGGTGTTGAGGGGCTGTTTTCTTCGGGAGCCGTTTTGAAATGTTAAGAATGTTGGTGGAATGTGAATAACTTGTGGGTAATTGTGAAAAGTGACGGTTTGCGAGTGAAGATGTGCTTGCTAATTTGAAACTCTCACATAACGCTCTTCCTTGTATGCGCGGGCTTATTTTAAAAATCGACTGTCCAGACCAACACGGAATCGTAGCGAAGTTGGCTTCTTATGTTGCTGATTATTCGGGGAACCTTGTGGAGTTTTCTCAATTTACGGACGAACAGCACGGAAAGTTTTTTGCGAGGATGGAAATTGATACTGAAAAGTTGAGTGTCGATGAGGCTGATTTTATTGCAGGTTTTAGAACTTTAGGAAAATCGCTTTCAGCACGTTGGAGTTTTCGTCAATTTCCTTATAAAATGCGCACTGCGGTTATGGTGACAAACACAACGCATTGCCTTAATGAAATTTTATGGCGGACGCAGTTGGGGGAAATGCCTATTGAAATCACCTCCATTATCGGGAACCGCGATACCTGTCAGTCGATTGCCGAACAGGCCAATGTTCCCTTTCACTTTATCGACATGGATGGAGATAAAAAGGAAGAGGCGTTTCTGAAAGTGCAAGATATTCTAATCGAAGAAAATGTAGAGCTCACCGTTTTGGCTCGATTTATGCAGATATTGCCCGATTGGTTTTGTCAGAAATTTAGCAATCAGATTATCAATATTCACCACTCATTTCTTCCGGCTTTTGCGGGAGCTAAACCGTATCACCAGGCGTATAATCGCGGTGTGAAGTTGATTGGAGCCACTTGCCATTATGTAACAAAAGACCTTGATGCCGGCCCGATTATTGAGCAGGAAGTGAAGCGTGTGCATCACTTTCATACACCGAAAGATTTGATGCGTTTGGGGCGTGATTGCGAACGGATTGCGCTCGCGCGGGGGATTCGGCATCACGTGAACGACCGCACGCTGATCCAAGGCAATCGCGCGATTGTTTTCCCAGATTAAAAATCTCACCAGAGAGAGTTGCGTAAAAAAATAAATTCTCTCTTGCCACATTGAGTGGTTTTGAGGGATTATGACTTTATGCCAGTTCAAGGATCTATAGAAAAATATCGAGTCACGAAGGATAAGAAGTTTAAGTTATCTGACTTCGCCACGGATGATAAATCACTATTTGGGAAGGGGGGAAAAGAAGATTCTTTGCCATTTCTCGATCAGCTCAGGGAAGAGCTTCACGCTCTTCAGACTTTATTGTATGCCGAGAATAAAAGGCGTATTCTTGTCGTGATCCAAGCGATGGATACGGGAGGAAAGGACGGATGTGTAAAGAGTGTGTTTTCGCGCGTTGATCCGCAGGGGATTCATGTGGAATCCTTTAAAAAACCTTCAGAGGATGAGCTTGCTTACGATTATCTCTGGAGAATTCACAATAAAGTTCCGCGGAACGGGCAAATCGTTGTTTTTAACCGAAGCCACTACGAAGATATTATCGCGGTGCGCGTGAAGGGGATTCATCCTAAATCTGTATGGAAAGCGCGCTATCGCCATATTGTTGAATTTGAAAGGATGCTTGTTGAGGAGGGAACTACGATTATCAAACTTTACTTGCACATTTCAAAAGAAGAGCAACGCAAACGCCTTCAAGCTCGTTTGGACAATCCAGCCAAACATTGGAAATTTAACCCAGATGACCTCAAGGACCGGGCACTTTGGGATGATTTTATGGAAGTTTACGAAGATGTGATTGAAAAAACGGGAACTGATTTTGCGCCATGGCATATCATTCCTGCGGATCGTAAATGGTATCGCAACCTCGTTGTTGCTCGGATTATGGTCGATACCCTGAAGGGGTTGGATATGAAATTCCCGATCTCGGATTGGTTGGCTGAGGATATCACGATTGAGTGATTTCTTGTTGTGCGGTGCTTGGAGAGGGCGTTACCTTGACAGTAAACGTTCATTGGGATAAGTCGCTTCTAGCACCGTTGCTTGTCCAAATGTTTTCTCTTTTCCGCGTCATTATCTATTTATCGCTGAGCGTTTGCTGTTTGCCGATGCTGACGGGGTGTGCCAATTCTCCAGTGCGAAAGCCCTGGATGAACACTATTCGGCATGAATTAGGGCATTTAGGGGCTCGGAATTGGGTGGTGATTGCGGAGGCTGCGTTTCCGATTCAGAGCCTTCAGGGGATCAAAGTGATTCAACTGGATGCCGATATCCCAGAAGTCCTCGATGGCTTGGAGGATGTTATTGCGGAAAACCACTACGTTAAGCCCAGAGTGTATGTGGCGGCGGAGTTGGAGAGTGTGCCTGATGATTACGCACCGGGCGTAAATGCTTATAAAAAGAGTTTTAAAGAAGCGCTTCATGGCCGAGAAACTGTGAGTCTGGATCACCAAATGTTGATGCGGTTGCTGGCGGATACGGGAAAGTCGTATCGGGTGCTCGTGATTAAAACTCGCACCGCAATGCCCTATTCCACGGTATTTGTTGAGTTGGGGAGTGGCTATTGGGATGCAGAATCTGAAGCGGCTCTCCGAACGAATATGGAGAAAAAACGCTAAATAAATTAAATTTACATTAGTAGAGAGAGGAAACGTTAAGAAATTTTTAGAACCATGGCAGCACCTAAAAAAATAGATAAAGAATTAATGCTTGAGCGGGAAGAAGCGTGGATAGGCGATGCCGTTTTGGCTCTCTACATGCGCAAAATGATCCTTAAAGAACAGGGTGAGATGGATGGAGAAATGTTTATTCGCTGCACCTCGAACGATTTTTTGCGGAACATCGGAAATGCCACGTCGGTAGAGGCGCAGATCGGTCGAGTTTACGACGAGTTTGGTTTGCAAGAGGCGTTTGATTGGATCGAACACCAGTTGCTCCCCGTGTTTCGCGTGCAGGAAAAAAATTACCAGCAGCGGATGGCGCAACGCGGAAAACGGAAAAAGAAAAATAAGTTGAGGTGAGGAAGGTCACTCACGGGATGCGAGTGTCCTGTAGTTTCCATCGCGAACAGTGACTCCGAGGGAGTCGAGGTGCTCGAGGAGGGGCATGACGATTTTTCGGGTGCTGTTGAGGTGTTCTTTCAGTTCACTTGCCGTCGCTTGCCCTTCGGGATGTTGGCCTATAAATGCTCGGACGGCTTCTATTGCGAAGTCGAGAGCGGAACGGCTAATAATGACTTTGGGGTCAAGCTCGATAGCTTTGCCAGAACGAATGAGAAACTTGAGAGCTTGTTCGGATTGAGGCGTTGGCGCTAAGTCGGTGCGATTAGGTGGGGTGAGACCCGTGCGCTCGAGCGTTGCGGTGATTGCTTTGGCTTCGTTGACAAGGTTAGCGGGGAGTTCCAGTGAATGGCTTGCGTGGGCGATGGTTTTTCCTGAGAGTTTGTAACCCAACTTTTCTAAAGATTCAGGGATGAGTTTTATTAAGTCGGGCGGGCAGTCGGAGATGGTTGAGTTAAACTCTTCGGTGGGCATTGCTGGGAGATCGGGGTGTTTGCGATGCCACGCTTTGACGGTGTTTTCCGCTTGTTTGAGAACGCCTTTCCACCATCGGGCACTGAGGAGGTGTGGCCCAACTTGAAGGATGGCTTGGCTTTGGATGAGATTGTCCACAGCCAAACGAATACTTTTTTCAGAAAACGGACTGTTCGGGAGTGGGTTGTTGGGATCTAAAAAGTGATCTCGTTGAAGCTGTGTTTTGAGGATGGTGAGGAGATCGTTAGGTTGTTGAGCCCTCGGGGTTAGAAACTCTGCGCGTTTTTCGGAGCGGAACCCTTGTCGGGCAGGATGAGCATCAAGCACTGTTCCTCCAGCTAAAGTGTTTTGTTGGGAGCCGTCGCGGAGAACGATTCGGTCTCCGATGAGGAGAAAGATCGGGGTGTCGAGTCGGAGTTGCGCCAATCCGCGCTCGCCAGGATTGAGGGTGGATGCTCCGTGGAGAATGACGCGAGCGGAGCATCGGGTGGATCCATGGTGGAGGATGACGGTTTCTGTGTGTCGGAGTGGACGAGGTTTGCTTCCGGGAACGCTGCGCTCGAGTCGAACGAGTTCCACGTCAAGCGTATCGGTGGGCGTGCCTGCGGATTCGCAAGTGAGTGTGTCGCCACGTCGGGCTCCTGGTTTGCCAGGGGCATCGATCGGGAGATCGGGCAGGTTGAGCGCGGTGCGCATGCCTGGTTGGGCTTGATCGAGCGATTCGCTGTGGTTTTGAATGTAGCGAACCCGGGTAGAAATCCCCTGGGGTTGGAGGGTGAGCGTGTCGCCAATGCTGACGCATCCGCCACTTAAAGTTCCCGTGACCACGGTTCCCGCGCCTTTGGGAGAAAAGAGTCGGTCGATAGAAAGTCGCGGTTTTTCATGGTCGCTTGGGGCGGGGCAGGTGCGAAGTTCTTTGAGCAGTGCTTTTTTGAGTTGGTCAATTCCTTCCCCTGTGACGGAAGAAACGGGGATGATGGGAGCTTCGGCAATGTCCGTGCCTTGCAATTCATCTCGAAGAACTTCTACGGAAAATGGGACGTCTTCGCAGAGATCCGCTTTGGTCATTGCGATGATGACGCGTTTAATGCCAAGGTAGGTGAGGATGTGGAGGTGTTCTTCGGACTGAGGCATCCACCCATCGTCTGCGGCTATGATAAAGAGAGCGAGGTCCAGAGCACCCACGCCAGAAACCATGTTGTTGACAAAGTCGGCATGGCCGGGGACATCGATGATCCCTAGCTCGTAGGTGATGTTTTTTTCGGGGTCGGGGAGGCTGAGGTGGGCAAACCCGAGGTCGATGGTGACTCCGCGCGCTTTTTCTTCGGGAAGCCGATCGGGATCCGTTCCTGTGAGTGCTTGGACAAGAGATGATTTTCCGTGATCGATATGACCCGCCGTTCCGATGATGAGGTGCATGGAGAATAAAAAATTAGAAATTTTGGAGGTGACGCCTAAAACTTAGGTTTGGGATTGTCGTGTTCGAAAGTGATGTGCTCTAGCATGGAGGCATTGGTTTTATGTTTGCGCAGTTTAGCTTCGAGTCGGATAGCATCGTTGACGCTCATGGGGAGGCTATACCATTCCACTTTCCAAGGTTTGAACGGTTTTGTCCCGCGGAACACACCCTTGTTATGCGCTGTGATTTCAGCGTCGAGATCTTCTGTAGTGCCGATGAATCGGCGGTTCATGCGGTTGACTAGGATGTAAACGATTTTTTTCATAGAAAAGAGCGGGTGTGTTTGCTGGTTGATTAATGGCTTTGATCGTTGCGTCTGTCAATCCAAGCCTCGTGTTTGAAAGGCGAAGAAATCAGTGACGTGTTTTTTAGCTAAAAATGATCTTTTGTTATTGGTTTGACCATCTAATGTGACTGGTCATGACAGATATTGAAATTGCTCAAAAGGCGGAAATTCAGCGGATCTCGGTGTTGGCTCAAGAAAAATTAGGTATTTCAGAGGAGCATCTGGAACCTTATGGACATTACAAAGCGAAGTTGTCCTTGGATTATTTGGAGAGTTTGAAAGATCGTCCAGATGGAAAATTGATTTTAGTGACAGCCGTGAGCCCCACTCCTGCAGGTGAGGGGAAAACCACAACCAGTGTTGGTCTGACCGACGCGCTAAATCGGATAGGAAAAAAAACGATGGTGTGTCTTCGGGAGCCGTCTTTGGGGCCGTGTTTTGGCATGAAGGGGGGTGCTGCTGGTGGCGGTTATGCCCAGGTGATCCCGATGGAGGATATTAATTTGCATTTCACGGGGGATTTTCATGCGATTGGTTTGGCGAATAACCTTTTAGCGGCGCTGGTGGATAACCATATTCATCATGGAAATCAGCTTCAGATTGACGTTCGGAGAGTTTCTTGGAAACGCGTGGTGGATATGAATGACCGATCGCTTCGTGAGGTGACCGTCGCTCTCGGAGGAATCGGGAATGGATACCCGCGAACGGATGGTTTTGATATTGTGGTGGCCAGTGAAGTGATGGCTATTTTTTGCCTGTCCACATCGGTTCAAGAAATGAAGGAGCGGCTTGGAAATATTATTGTGGGATACACGCGTGAGCGTCAACCGATTCGCGCCCGAGACCTCAATGCGCACGGAGCGATGACGGTTCTTTTAAAAGATGCGTTTAAGCCCAACCTCGTGCAGACGCTTGAGGGAAATATGGCGCTTATTCATGGCGGTCCGTTTGCAAATATTGCGCATGGCTGTAACTCGGTGATTGCAACGAAGTCTGCTTTAAAATTGGCGGATTATGTGGTGACTGAAGCTGGGTTTGGTGCGGATTTAGGTGCTGAAAAATTTGTCGATATCAAGTGTCGTAAATCGGGATTGCGCCCTGATGCCGCGGTGTTGGTGGCTACGATTAAGGCGTTAAAATATCATGGTGGTGTGGGAGTGAAAGACCTTCAGGTTGAAAATCTGGACGCTTTGGAAAAGGGGATAAAAAATCTAGAACGCCACGTTCGCAATATTCGTGAAAGTTATGGCCTTCCCTGTGTGGTCGCTATTAACCGGTATAGTGCGGATACTGATGCTGAAATAGCGTTGTTGCGGAACAAATTAGCTTATTTGCAAGTTGATGTCGTGCTTGCAGACCACTGGGCGCATGGTGGTGCCGGTGCGGAAGATTTAGCCAAAGCTGTCGTTCGGGTTCTGGAAACCTGTCCTGCCAACTTCAAGTTTGTTTACGAAGACGACATGCCTCTTTGGGCGAAAATGGAATCGGTCGCTCAAAAAGTTTACGGTGCAAGCGAAGTGGTTGCCGATACGAAAGTGCGCAATCAAATAAAGCGCCTTCAAGAAGAGGGGTATGGTCATTATCCTATTTGCGTAGCGAAGACTCAGTATTCTTTTTCCACTGATCCTAAACTGCTAGGAGCTCCCGAGGGACACGTTGTTAAAGTGCGCGAAGTGCGTTTGGCGGCCGGGGCTGAATTTATCATTATGCTTTGCGGCGATGTGATGACGATGCCTGGATTGCCGAAAGAACCAGCGGCTAACCGAATTGATCTCGATGAGGATGGCAAAATAGTTGGGTTGTTTTAACAAATCTGGAAAAAAGAGTAAAAATAGAAAAGGGGAGTCGTTTTTTTTGTGAAACCGATAAGAATGGGGGTGATAGACGGATTATTCGTCAATTTTTCCAGTTCTCTTCCCCTTGAAAATTCAAGAAAAGGCAAAGAAATAGAGAATGTTCGAAAAAAAACGAGAAATGAGAGAGTTTTTTTTT
>CAZOWD010000090.1:0-7605 GCA_964583225.1 uncultured Verrucomicrobiales bacterium
ATAAATCATCGTCCCATTTTTTTGTTTTGGGATTATATCCAGGAACGAGTAAAGGTTGTGGATCCTCCTTACTTAATTCGCGACCTTTAAAATACGCCCATCCATTTTCTCCCGCACGAAGCACTTCTTTTGCTGGTGCTACTTTATTATCAGGACCAGTTCCCGAACAACACGAAGATCCAGCGAGAAAGAAAATCTCTTCAGAGTTCATTCCTGCACCAATAATCAACTGAGCAAGATACCCATTGGAAGTTTTGAGATCTAATCCCTTCATTTCATCATCACCTTCCATCGCATCTGCTGAAGGCACGTCTAGGTAATCCTTTTCAAACTCAACCATCTGTTCGTAAATCTGGTGAGCTTGATCACAGTATTTCAGATAATCTTCTTTCGGGGTGAGCTTTTTCTGAATCACATACCATCCAAAACCAGCGGCGATAAGAGATAATAGAACAAGAACGAGGAGTATTTTTTTGATGTGTTTTTTCATGATAGGGGTTGAGTTAAAAGAATATGTAGTTTGCTAAAACGCCTCATAGATTTCGATATTTCACATCATCAATCTTTCGGCACAGGTGGCGTGCGTAATCGCGACACGTATTGGCATAAATCTCGAATTTCTTCATCGGAGAGCCACTCGTGCCCTGGCATATCTAATCCGATAATTCCAAACTTAATCACGCGGGACAGTCCTCCGTTAGCATCACCGACAGGAGTAAAAGGAAAGGGACCCGATACCAAGTTCGCAGGTTTCCTTGCCCACAACGAAGCAAGCACCCCATCCCCACGCCCATCCATCCCGTGGCACATCGAACAGTGAGAGTTAAATAATACCTTTCCTCGTTGAACTCTCACATCTTGCTCTCGAACGTGTTCTGATTTTTGAGGTGCTAACTTCCATTTTTGAATCATCGCCACTCGTTTGCTTAAATCATCCGATGAATAAGCAGACAAATATTCCACTAATGCTTCTCCTCGCGGATCGCCCTCGTTAAACAAGTAGCCGTAGTTAGGCATCACGCTTTTCCGCTCCAACGATTGAGGATCCATGAAATGTTGCTTCAACCACCCCTTTGATCGACGCAACCCAACCTGCATTAAGTCGGGTCCTTGCCGACGGTTTCCAATCAATACCGGTTCTTCTTTCCGCACCTGTTCCAAATCTCGAACGGGTCCCCACATCAATTCATCTCTTGATCCTGGTCGCACATATTTGGAATGGCAGTGAATACACCCCTCGTTGATATACACCTGCCGACCTCGATCGATAAGACTCATGGTCGACTCCTCTTTTTTCTTCTGCGAAGTAAACAAACCATACACGCCAGCGGTCAACCCAAGCACCACAAGACATACCACAATCTCACGGATCCGATTTCTCCAAATCGAAAAAGTGAATGACAAGCCAACTACCAATCCAGCCACGCCCACAAAAGCCAAAGGAACTTCCTTTAAATCTTGCGCCATTCCAATTCCTAACGCCGACCCAACCCAACCCGCAACAGCAAATAATACTGCCGATCGCACAACCGATCCATGTCTCCCCAACCAAACGGCAGGATACAGCACGAGAGCGACCGAATACAGCGATACTCCCGCAGGATACAATTGCCCTGCCAGCATGCGCAATCCATCGTGAGTCGCCATCAGGCCCGCGCTACCCAACAACACAAAAGACACAACCAACACCGTCACCAAACGACCTCTCAAAATCATCCACCCCGCCAACAGAGCAACAAACAAGTGCACCATAGCATTTCGCCACAACATCCCTTCACCCCACGTTGCCATCTTCATCTCTCGATTGTGTTGAATGATGTAAAACGCGGCCGAATCCAACCAAACAAACATCGTCAACACAACCACACCCAACGCAAAAAAAGAAAGCGAAACTGTTTTTTTATCGCGTTTCCCCGCACGCGCGCTCTGCTCCCCAGCTCGCAGCGGTATAAATACTAATACCAGCATATACACACTACTCAACAAAGCTTGAACCGTCGCTGGTGCCTGAAAAATCACGGGTAAATTGCACCCCATATACGCTAATCCCGTGGCATACGCAGTTCCAAGGATCGCTTGTTTTCTCGATTCAAAAATCTCCAACAAATGCGCAGCCAACAACACCGTTAACCATCCGAGCGACACTCCAATGCCCAATGCCATCATGGCATACGCGGCTAGTCCAAACGACCACGCAAAAAATCCACTCGCAGATGCCAATAGAGCAACGACCGAGCACACACCTGCCGCAACTCGCATCAACGTGTGCCACGCATACCGGCGCAACAACCAAATCACGGAGAAGCTCCCCAAAATCCCGCCCAACGCCATGGGACCCATCACTTTTTTCAAAGCATCCGCATCCATCCCTTGAGCTGATAACAACTCAAGAAATGCAAACTGCGCGAAGATCAGGAAGTAAAAATAAACAACCATCACCCACACAACCCCTTTGTGGAATCGGTTCATTTTAAATGATTCATTTGAAGCGTTTTTTTATCAAGCCATCCTTTTTTCAACCCAACAAATTGAATAACGGCAATCGAAATATCGGTAAACAACACCGTGGCCCATCGGATTTCCCAGCCACAAAAGAAAATTTTCCAAGTGAGAAAACACGCCACAAACGCGCGAAACATCCCCGTAAGTTTCCACTGCATTTTCCACCCGATCTTGTCATTTTCAGAAACCAAAAAATATGAAAGCCCCACCGACATGACAAAAATCCCAACAAAGGAAATCGTATCGACAGGAGTAGGAGGTTGCGTCATCCCCATGAGCTTTAATGTCCACGCGGGAAACAAAACGAGTAACACTCCCGTGCAGGCATCCATTCCCCCCACGGCCCATTGATAAAGTTTAAGTTTATTGTTCATGATTTTGATTCATAGAAAGTTTCAAATACCCAGTCCACCAGCGAAACGACACCACTAGCATGAAAAGGCCACAGCAAAGTCGGAGCGTATAAATAGTCCGAATCTCACCTCCGTGAGCAATGACAAAGGAGACATCATTTCCTTCTCGCCACCCCGAATACCACATCAGGCAAACGTAGATGACCAACGCAATCTGCCACAGGTAAAACTCCCCCCGACGCGCCAATACACTCGAAAACCTCTCAGGTAAAAGTTCACCTGCAAGCATCATTAAAAAGCTCGTTACAAACCCACCCATCGCCAAATGCGAGTGCGCTACCAACCCATTGGTAAATTTCAAATGGTCTAAAAAACCAGGCAAATACGATACCCATCCCGAAAAAATCAAAAGCATCAACCACCCACATGTCGCACGCATCCAGATGGGCATCTGCCAGTTCCACTGTCGCAAATACAACGGAATCAGCGGAATCCACACGAGCAAAGCACCCAAACTTACAATTTGCTCCATATCACGATGTGATTTTCCATGCCCTTCCGTCAGGACAAAAAGTATCGATTCCAAAACCACAAAAGCCCAACACACTTTAGTCCAAAACCGTTGCCGCGCATTGCGAGAGGTCCCTTTTTGTTTGGATATCAAAGGAGCCAACAAAAGGAGCACGATCACCGACAAGGTAGATCCAAGCAAACTAGCCCCCGTTGGCCCTCCCGTCCCAGCATCCACGGGAGGATACACCGAGGGGTCGGCCGCCATAAACATCACAGCAGGCACGGGCAACAAAACCAACAAGCCAATCAAGAGAGGTTTGGCTCCATCCTCTCCCCGACGTCCCCACCAAGAAATGGCGAGAAACAGCCAAAAACAAAACAAAACACCCGTGTAGAGATAACGCGCAAACCCGTCCCAATCTAAAAAGATTTTCCCCGTGCTCTCACCCGAGAGCCAACTCATGGCCCCCACGAATAATGCAAGCGACCACAACCAAACGACAGATCGTGCATACCTTGTCACCTTAGCCCCCTCGGCATAATAAAGGTGAATCAAAAAACCAACCAATGGTAAACTACACCACCCGTAGAGTTGCAAATTTAAATGCACGGGAACCCAACGACCATACGTCAACTCTCCTGCGACAACTCCAAGTTCAGGCCACAGCAACAACGTCGCCAACCAAACACCCACGGCATTCGCCACCACAAACCACCCCAGCGCGTGCGCCATCGACGCCTCCGCAGGTGATTCTTTTGTGAAGGATGTTTTCATCGAGTTCATTTCAAATCGGTAGTGGAAGTTGGTGACTTATACCACAAAAAAACATCAATCCACAACCTCACCATCTTTAACGGTCAGCACTCGGTTGCAGCGCTCGGCGAGTTCCATATCGTGTGTGGCCATGACCAAGGTGCTTTGTTCATCAGCCACCAACTCCAAAAGCAAATCAAATACTTGCTCACGGTTCTTTTCGTCCAATGCTCCCGTTGGTTCGTCCGCTAGGATGATATCGGGTCGGTTCATCAACGCGCGACAAATCGCAGCTCGCTGGCGTTCGCCACCAGAGAGATCTTGAATTCTATTTTTCACTCGATGTTCAATGCCGATGCGTTTTACAAGCTCGTTCATCCGTTCTCGCGCCTCAGAAGATTTCATTCCCGATGCCACACAGGGGATCAGGCAATTCTCCTCCAAAGAGAGGTCGGGAATCAAATTGTGTAGTTGAAAAACAAATCCTATACGATCGCGAAGCATCGCAGTGCGTTTGAGATCAGAGTCTAACGAAATACCATCGATGATAACCTCGCCCTCATCCGCATGATCAATCCCCGCCATAATGTGGAGCAACGTCGATTTTCCACCGCCAGAAGGGCCGCAAAGCGCAACAATTTCACCACGGTTTACCGCGAGTGTCGCTCCGTGAAGCACCTGAATTTTTCCATCTTCATACGATTTCACCACGCGGCGAACATCGATTAAAGGATTTGTCGTTGTCGTCATATCAATTTATGAGTTAGTGCTCCGATTATTCAAAACGAAGTGCCTCGGCTGCTTTGATTTTCATTCCGTAATACGCTGGGTAAAGCGACCCGGCCATCCCTGTAAACATCGCCATGAGTATCACGGTAAGCACAACTCCAGGCTCGATCCGCGTATCCACATACCCTTGTAAAAAAGGAAGCGATTTCAAAAGCACCATGGCGCCTTTACTTAGCAAAATACCTAAAAACACTCCAATTAAAGAAACCATCACGGACTCACCGAAAATAAGTTGAGCTATCTGTTTTTTGGAAAATCCACAAACACGCAAAATCGCAATCTCACGAATTCTTCCAAACACCGACATAATCATCGTGTTTGCCACACTCAATCCTCCAAGTAAAAAAGCACATCCTCCCACAACCCATCCCGTCGCTTTTAAAATGCGAAACTGCGAGTAACTCTGGTTAAACTCTTTGTTTTCCATCGCTACTAAGTTAGGATGCTCTTTGGCGACATAATCTTTAAATTCATTCACCGCCTTGGTATCAGACAGCTTGATCGTCACCACAGACGCCGCTCCCTTTTTATGGAAATACTCTTGGCACAGTTTCAGTGGCATAAACACGCCCCCATCCTCAAATCCGTTTTCCGTTTTGATAATCCCAGCTACGGGAAATGATTGCCCGCCAATTTGAACCTCTTTTCCCGATTCGGCATGCATAAATTCCGCTGCCCGTGACCCCAACACAATCGCATTTCCATCGGGCTTAAAATCCTCCAGAGAACCCGAAAGCCACTCCGCTTTTTGCAAGCGTGGAGCATCCGATTTAATCCCAAAACACGTAATCACCGGTTGCTCGGGGGTTTGCACAATCCCAAACAACGCAGGCATGGCCCGCGCCACGGATGGTTGCGCCTCAAAGTCTTTTACAACCTCCACGGGAACCGTGCTAAAAAATAAATCGGACACATTTTTCTCAAACACAATCATTTCGCTATCATTGCTCAAAATGCGCTCAAACATGTGAATCGCCCCTTGGAGAATCGTCACCACACAAAGCATCGTAGCGACCCCAAATGCAATCCCAGCAGAACCGATCGCCGTGCGCACGCGGTGGCGACGAAGGTTAATCAAAATCAATTTAAATAAACTCATGCAGATTGGTGGGTTAATTTGGATTTTTTAGACTGACTTGACGATTTCCATTCTTCTAATTCTGAATCAAAACGCACGCGCATAGCCGCAAGAAATTTCCACGCTGGATTTTTCGCCACAAGCCGTTGGAGCACAGCATCGCCGCGCGTCACGTAATGCGTCATCCTACGAACCGCACTTGGAACGCCATCGCAAACAGCCACGTTTGGCCGACCTTTTTCTTCGTCTTGTCGCACGGTTTTACCCGTCTTTTGCACAAGACTACAAACATCTTTTAAGTCATCTGACACCTGATACGCCAAGCCCCAGTAAATAGAAAGTCGTTCAAGATCCCGCACGACCTCAGACTCCGCGCCTCCGAGCAACGCAGGAAAAGCGAGCGTCATTTTAACGAGTGTTACCGTTTTTCCATAAGCAATCCGAATGACATCTCTCGAATTAGCTCTCGCGGAAACATGCACATCGCGACTCTGCCCTCCCAAAATCCCAGTCATCCCGAGACATTGATCCAAATAATCACCTCCCCGACGGCGCACCGATTCTGGGCACGACTGCATGGATTTCCAAATCAGCGAATACCCGCGATTCACCAACCCCAACGCCGCTAACATCGCCGAATCAAGTCCGTAAATAGAATGAACCGTGGGAAATCCCCGACGCTCCATAGCATCGTCCATGCAAGGAAGATCATCAAACAAGAGCGAGGCGGTATGCAAATATTCTACGCCAATCGCTAACGCCAACGCATCTTCTTCAGGCAACCCCACGGTTACTCCAGTCTGATACGCCAACTGCGCACGCACCAAACTTCCAGGGTGACGCAAACAATAACGAAGCGCCTCCGATGCAAGAGAACCATCCTGAAATGCTTCTGGTAACGATTGACGAAATGCCTGATCACACTTTTCCAGCACAGGATTCTCGGAAGTTCTCTTTTCTTGACTTACACTCATTCGACTTTCTTTAAAATTTACTTCAGTTTTCCACGCAGTGAAAAACTCACCTTCACGATAGGATCAACTTTAAGCAACCCAATCATCTTAATCACGGGGAGTTTAAACTTCCGAGTATCAAGCGTTGCTGTTCCCCGAATGCTCATCCGGTTTCCCTTAGCTATCACTTTTACAGGAAACTCAACCGTCTGCGCCACATCATGAATCTTCATCGTGCCTTTGGCCCACATTCTTCCATCTTTACGCTTGGTGAAAGAATCCAAAACAAAACTCCCCTTCGTTTTGTTTTCGAGCCAAGAAATCATTTTGCTGTCCCGTTTTTCCTTTCCTGTTTTCAGATCGGAAAAACTCCAGTCAAACGTCACCTTACTCGGCTTTTTCGTTTCTTTATCGCCCTCGATGACCACATTGTAATTCTTGAGCTTACCCGTAAAACTATCAACCGTCGCCTTCACATCGATGGACACGTTACTGTTCGCTTTATCCAACACAAAGGTTGAGGCTTCAAGCGATCCAGAAAACCCCAGCAAGCAAAGAAGCAGGGCGGATTTTTTTAAATAAGCATTCAGTTTCATAGGTATATAATAGGTTTGTATTTTGGAAAGACATCAAACAACATCAAATTTTATTCAAGCGTTTGAC
>CAZOWD010000091.1:0-7569 GCA_964583225.1 uncultured Verrucomicrobiales bacterium
TCAGCTGAGAGCTATACTCAGCGAACGAGGAGAAAAAGAAGAATAAACTGGAATTACCACCAAAGCAAATCACAGATCAAAACCAAGACACCATATCCGAGCCCCGCAAAGGTCAACATACGGTATCTCGCGTCAGTTTTGGTAGCCCAAGTGATCGCATCGCGCATGGTATAAGGCATTCCCACAAAAAACAGCCCGCCAAAAATCATCGCATAAGCAAATAGAGGGATGAGCAGTCGAGACACAGGAGGCTCGAGATAAGCCGAATACAATAAAGGAGCCGCCGCCATCAAAGCAACCAAACCGATCGCCCTCACCGTAAGAAACTCCTTTACGTGCATGATCATACCCGCAGCAGCAATCGGCACAAGAAGACGCAAAATAGGTTTAGCACTATTAAATTCGCCAAGATCCATATTCAGCTTACTCAAAATCCCCAATCCATCTGGAGCAATCAAAAGCCAAAACCACGCCATTCCAAACCCCATAATCCAAGGACCTAAAACAGAGTTACGCGGCAACTTTATAAAAAACGCCTTACTCTCCTCTGGCTTGCGCAGCATCCAAACATGCAAAGCAATCAACCATATCGCTAAAACATAACCAGCGACATTCAACGGAATCTCTTCATAAACATGCATCACGGCGGATGTAATAGAGAATCCCTCATCTGGAAAGACTTAATTTAGCCAGCCAACTTTCGCCTCCACTCCCCCGACAAGCCAATATTGACAAACTCTTCTCTATTTTGCTGAATCGCCTCGGTCATTCACTTCTCCTTTTTTACCAACCTATTCCGATGAACATCCCCAGCCATCCCGACCTCCAAACTGAAGAAATAGCTCCAGGATACACCATTCTTCACATCTCTAATGCCCACGCAACAGCGAGCATTGCGCTCCATGGAGCACACATCACGCACTACGCACCAACAGGACAAGACCCCGTTATTTTCACCAGCCAATCTGCCATTTTCACTGCTGGAAAAGCGATCCGAGGCGGCATTCCGATCTGCTGGCCATGGTTTGGAGCTTATCCAGATCCCAGCAAAAACCTTCCCGCACACGGATACGCACGAACGTCGTTCTGGGAATTAAAATCCATCACCTCCACACCCGACGCCACACAACTCATCCTACAACTTCCACCGCAAAACGGCGCTCCACTCCAAGCCACCCTCGAAGTTTCCATCGGAAAAACTCTCGAACTCACGCTCACCACGGAAAATCAAAGCTCCGAACCACAAACATTTAGCGAGGCTCTGCACAGTTATTTCGCAGTAAGCGACACCAAGACAACCGAAGTCTTAGGGCTTGATGGGCGAGATTTCATCGACGCGACAACCTCGCCAGAAACCCAAAAGAAACAAAACGGTCCAATTCACTTT
This sequence comes from uncultured Verrucomicrobiales bacterium, assembly GCA_964583225.1. Taxonomy (GTDB): domain Bacteria; phylum Verrucomicrobiota; class Verrucomicrobiia; order Verrucomicrobiales; family Akkermansiaceae; genus Oceaniferula. The sequence continues at coordinate 1,388 of CAZOWD010000091.1, forward strand.
CCTGAAGAAATCGACAGAATCTATTCCAGCGACGACGACCTCACAATCATCGACCCAGAAAAAAATCGACGCATCATCCTACAAAAAACCAACAGCCAAAGCACGATCATCTGGAACCCAGGGCCGATCAAAGGCGCGGCTTTAAAAGACCTCAGCAACGAAGAAATCAACCGATTCATCTGCGCAGAACCTGGGAACGTTCGCAATCAATCCATCACCCTAGCCCCCCGTTCAACCCACGCAATCACCCTCAAAATTTCAACCAAACCACTCTAAAAATACTCCCCAATAGAAAACAAATCGCTCGCATCTCAAATCGCCCTCATCACGAAATAAATAAATTCCCTTCCCCATAAAGGATATTTCCCCTATTTCCCTGCAGGGCGGTTTCTTCTCCGCCTCACTGATCCAACCTCTGACTTATGCGTGTTTTTTCCATACTGTTCCGCAAGGAGTTGAAAAACTACTTTCTCACCCCGTTCGGCTGGGTTGTCCTCGCCTTAGTTTTATTTATGCAAGGGATGTCCATGTCTGGAGCCATGGAGCAAATGAAAGACGCTCCCAAGCTCGACAACTTCCTCTTGCTCACGCTCCGAACCCCTAACTTTTGGTTCTACTTCCTCTTTATTTTCCCCCTACTCACGATGCGACTGTTCGCAGAAGAGTCTAAAACCGGCACCTTGGAAACGCTGATGACAGCTCCCGTGACCACCTCTCAAGTGGTGTTTTCTAAGTATTTTGCAGCATTCACGTTTTACGCAATGCTCTGGCTCCCCATCCTATTGCATTTAAAAATATTTGCCATGGTCACGGGGCAACCAGCACCCGTGGAAACAGGACAAATTATAGGAACTTACACCATCCTCCTGCTCATGGGATCGTTTTTCCTAGCGATTGGATGTTTCACCTCCACACTCACCTCCAGCCAGATTGTTTCAGGCATTATAACTATCGCGTTTCTTGTGATTCTCTTTTTCCTCGGATTTGTCCCCTACTACACAGGAGAAGGATTCCAAGCGTCCGTCTTGTTCCGCTACGTTTCCATTCAAGACCACCTCGTCAACTTCGCAAAAGGACTGATCGATAGCCGGCCTGTCGTTTACTACCTCAGCATGACGTCCTTTTTCCTATTTCTCACCCACATGACCATGGATTTCCGCCGTTGGAAAGCCTAACTCCCCCCTTCAATTTTTACATTTCCTCCTATGTCATCTGATTCAGCCAAACCCGCAAAAAGATTGAGCTCGATTCGCCGTATGGGCGAAAGCGTCACGGTGGTCGTGCAACTCGTTCTTTTTTTAGTGGTCGTTATTTCCGCAAACTACTTAAGCTGCGCCCATCACGAGCGACTCGACCTCACCAAGAGAAAAGACTTCACGCTTTCAGATTTAAGTAAAAAGCTTCTCGCTAGCGACGGAGTGCAAAAGCGGGAAACGCCCATCCGAATCATCGCCGTCATGCGCCGTAGTTCGCCACACTTTGACCGCATTCACAACCTTCTGGACGAATACGAAAGTCGCGGAGGCTCAGCTATTTCTTTAGAATTTGTCGATCCCGCACGCCAAACGGATCGGACGATGGAAATCGCCAACACCTACAATCATCCCTACACCGAGGATATGATTATTGTGGATGGCAGGGACAATTCAAAAACTGACTCAAACGCAAAAAAATCCCCACAAAACGAAACATCCATTAACCCAAAAACGGGCAAAACGACTCAGCAACAGCAGATTTCGGCGCACGTTCGCACCGTTTACGTCAAAGACCTCTACCTTGAGGAAATGGATCAGTTTGATCAGCGCTACATCGCGGCTTGGCAGGATGAAGATATCATTTCCTCATCCATTCTCGGCGCCATTGAAGGAAAACCTCGCAAAATCTACTTCGCCACGGACAAATCCAACTTAGAAGCCACCGATGGAAATCCAGCTTGGCGTGTGCTCGCCAACATTCTCTGGCAACAAAACATTTTGCTCGCGCCCATGCGTTTGGCTGACATCAATGCCATCCCAAAAGATGCTGAAGGCGTCGCACTCATCGCTCCTCAATACGACCTCGATGAGCGAGAGCTCAAAATGCTCACCGACTACTGGAACCGCCCCGACTCATCCATCCTCGTTACGCTTGACCCCAAGGCCCGGCTCGACAACCTCCGGATTTTTCTCCGAAACTATGGAATCACGCCACGCAATGACCGGGTCATCACCGTTCAGAGCAAGCAAACGCTCTCCAACGTGCGCTCAGTCTTCACTCGAGGCCCCGAAATCAACCGAGATCTCGGCGGAAAATCCACCGTATTTGACGGTTCTTCATGTAGCCTTGAAGTCAGAGAAAACGATGACCAACTCACCAACCGACGCATCGTTCCTCTAGCGCTCGTGCAAGCGGCCGACGGTTGGTGGGGCGAAACCCGCTACACCTCCGAATTTCCCGTATTTAATAAAGAGGAAGACACCGCACCTCCAATCTACATTGCAGCCGCAGTGATCCGAGGACAAGCCCACTCAGACGCCACCAAAGACCTCGTCTCCAAAATGGTCATCATCGCCAACTCCGATTTCCTCTCCACCAACAACACGCGCCCAGAACAAGTGGATTTTGTCAAATCCAGCGTCAATTGGCTCATGGGGCGCGAGGAACTCATCGGAGTGGGACCACGCAAACTCTACCGCAACAAAATCACGCTTCTGGACGCTCATAGCACTTTCATCAACCGCATTATCCTCTTTTTCCTCCCGGCTTTTTCGATTTTCATCGCCCTCATCGTCTGGAATATGAGACGTGCATAAGCGCCCTAAAAACTTTTAAAGGACTTCCAATATCTGACTCTTAATGCGCCACCTATCTACCATCCTCCTCGCTCTGCTAGCAATCGTCCTCGGCGGTCTTGCTCTCATACACACTGGAGGGAAATACCAAGCCGCCATCTTTGGCGTGCCAGCCGTTGAGCCTGGAAAACATTTATTTTCTGTCAAAGAGCTCAACAAAGTCCGCCACATCACCCTCACCAACACCGAAGGAGCCGAAGCCAAATTTAAAATTTCTGGCAACCAATGGATCGCCGAATCCCCTTGGAAAGACCGCGCCGATCCTCTCTTCATCCGCTCACTCTTCAACTTCACCACGGGACTCAAAGTTCAAGAAGTGCTTCCACGCAAAGGGCTCGATCTTCAAAAATTTGGCCTTCGAAAAGGAAGTGTCCGCATCACCATGCGCGACGCCAAAGGGAAAATCGTCTGCGATTACCGACTCGGTCGTCAGGCAGCTTGGTTTGTGCCCTCCGAAGATGGAAAAACCAAGCTCACCACTAATTTTATCCGACTGATGGATAAAAAGCAGAAATACAACATTTACCTCTGCTCCACAGAAGTCGGTCAAATCCAGCCACTCTTCAGCAACGACTTCGCGCGCTTCCGCGACCATCATCCATTTTATTTCAGCAGCCAATACTTGGACAAAGCCAGAATCCAAAATGACGAAGGTGAAGTTGTCATCACCCGCGACTCGCTCCGATCCACTTGGAGTATCACCAAACCGCTCAAGCTCCAAGTAGACCCCAAAGCGCTCTCAGACTTTTTTATCAACCTCGGCAAACTCACAGCCGTCAAAGTTGACGACCGCGCTAACGTCACGCTCCCCACTGCAGAAGACAATGCCCCCCACTCCCGAGAGATCGCCATTCACTCCATCGGAATGAAAGAAGATTTCATCCTCAGGGTTTACCCACCCGCCAAGGAGAATGACAACCTCGCCCTGGCCACCATCAACAACCGGCCCGATACCGTTTTTTACCTTCCGATCACAAGTAACCAGCCAGAAATCGTTGCTCTCAACCAATTCCAAACTGGCGTGAACGACTTGCGGTCCAAAACAATGACCCACCTCAATGGGCCACAGATCGAAATGATCGTCATTCGCCCTGCGGGACGCACTCCAACGCTTCTCAAACGAACCAAACGCACCACTTGGCGCGTCGTTCGAGAAAAAGGCGCCAAAAAAGCCAACGAGACCGCCGTCATCAACCTCATGACCGCCGTCACCCGCGATAAAATTGCCAAATTTGTTACGGATGCCGCGGGGAATACAGCAAAAGACCTCGCGCCCTACGGACTCAACGCGCCATTCCTCCAACTCGGCTTTATTGGGTTTAACCACAAAGCAAAAATTGCCCTCGCTTTTGGTCGGGGGCCCAAAGATCGCAAAATTTACGGTCACGTGATCGGAAAACCCAACATCTGGGAGATTTCGCCAGAAACGATCGCCAAAATTGCCATTTACCCGTGGCAATGGCGCACCGCCAACGTCTGGCACATCCCAAAAATCGACATCAAACACATCGAAATCGAACGCAAAGGCCACCCCACGGTGGGACTTGAATACGCATTTTTCAGTGAGCGATGGAAAGCGACCCGAAGCACGGGAGACGGTCCTAATCAGCAAACTGTTGATGCCACGGCCGACCTCAACCCGAACCGTGCCAATACTTTCCTCAATCAGTTGGAATCCCTCAGCACAACTCAATGGCTCGGACCGTTTTCACAGCAGGCCATCAAGGCTCTTGAATCTCCAGACACCATCATCCGTATTCGCATTCAAGGAACCGATGACGAAGGAAATGAAACCGCCCCGATCACCAAAACGTTAAAGATTGCAAGCACATCAGGAAAACTCATCTACTTTGCCAAAGTGGAAACATCTCCCAAAACGGCAGCCGATGATGGAGAAGAAAACTACTTCCTGCTCTCTCCCGAAACCGTCGAGCAACTTAACGTCGATCTCTTCAAATAACGCCCCCCTATTATCTCAACTTCCCTATGAATGATTTTTCACCCGAACTGATCCGCAAAGACTTCCCCATCCTTGATCAAAAAATCAACGGCAAACCACTCGTTTATCTCGATAACGCAGCCACCACACAAACGCCTCGGCAAGTGGTCGAAGCCAGCGCGCATTACTACGAAAACATCAACTCAAACATCCACCGTGCAGCGCACCAGTTAGCTCAAAAAGCAACCATCGCCCACGAAAACGCCCGCACAACCATCGCGCGTCATCTCAATGCGCTACACGACCACGAAATCATCTTTACCTCCGGCACCACGGATTCCATCAACCTCGTTTCCAACACACTCTCTCTTTCAGGAAAAATCACCACTGGAGACACCGTAATCATCTCAGGTCTCGAGCACCACTCCAACATCGTCCCTTGGCAAATGCTCTGCCAACGCACAGGCGCAACACTTAAAGTGATTCCCGTGCTCGATAACGGAACGCTCGACCTCCCCGCCTACCACGCACTCCTCGACGAATCGGTCAAACTCGTCGCCGTCAACCACGTCTCCAACGCTCTCGGCACCATCAATCCCATCCAAGAAATCATCGACTCCGCTAAAAAGGTCGATGCGCTGGTATTGATCGATGGAGCCCAAGCGGCCCCGCACCTCAGCATCGATGTGCAATCGCTCGGTTGTGATTTTTATGTCTTTTCTGGTCACAAAACCTACGGCCCCACTGGAATCGGAATCCTTTACGGACGCGAAGCCATTCTCGATGCCCTGCCACCATGGCGTGGAGGTGGTGAAATGATCAAACGCGTCACCTTCGAACACACCACTTACAACGACCTTCCCTTCAAATTTGAAGCGGGAACTCCCGACATTGAAGGCGCTATCGCCCTCGCAACCGCCATTGATTACATGAACGGGCTTGGGATGCACAACATAGCTGCCCATGAATCATCACTCGAAAAAATGGCATCCGCCGCACTCCAAGAAATCCCAGGCGTCAAAATCTACGGAACAGCGCCTCAAAAAGCGGCGGTCATTTCGTTTCTAGTCGAAGGCATACACCCTTACGACCTCGGCACTTTAATCGACCAAATGGGCGTAGCTGTTCGCACAGGCCACCACTGCACCCAACCGCTCATGGCGCGGTTTGGCATCACTGGCACCGTCCGAGCCTCCTTTGCAGCCTACAACACAGAGGAAGAAGTCAACCACTTCATCCAAGCAATCCAGAAAGCGGTGATGATGCTTCAATAAAAAAGGCCGCGCTTCTCTGCTTCTCACCCTGTCATTTACAAAAATGAATCACTTTTTCCTCACCGCGATACTCGCGCTCACGGGGCTGACATTTTCTGCCCACAACACGGACGCCAAAACAATCAAAGTCGCCTGTGT
>CAZOWD010000092.1:0-7518 GCA_964583225.1 uncultured Verrucomicrobiales bacterium
TTCGGAGTGGCTTCTGTTGTGGCGGTTGTGAGAACGAGGCTTAATATAAGTAAAAGGAAAGTTTGGAGGCGTGTTATAGCTCGCAATGTAGAGCACATTGTAGAGCTCATTGTAGGGGGACGCTGTTTCATGGCGTTTTCAATACTCGTAGCTTGATCCGATTATCTCGTAGGATTGCCTCATTGGCATGAGCTGTTTGTCTTAGCAATCTGGAGTTTCTGGTGAATGAGAAAAATTTTTGTTGGTCAGTGCTTGGTAAGAAAAAATCCAGAAAGCGATGAGCCCCCAACTAAGTCCGAGAATGACGCCCAAGTCAACGATTCCGCGCCATGGTTGGTCGCAGTGCCGAACGGCCCAGACGAGGCCAGCTACGATGAACGTGAGGGCATAGGCTTTGATTTTTGTTTTTCGGTTGGCGTGGAAATACCCCATGACAAAAAGTGGCGCAAGCAGGTCGCGGAGCCAGTTGGGGTGGTCGCGAAGGTATTTTACGCGGGCTGCGGTGCGTGGTGAGTATTTTTTCTGAAACCCTTTGTAGCCTTCAAAATAAAGCATGAAAAAGGTGAATCCGATGAGAAATGCGAGTTGTCCTAGAGTGAAGTGGGATTGAAAGGCGTCAATTACACGAGGAAGCATGCGGTAAACTGCTTTGCCTAGGGAGTAGGTGATGCCGAGGATGCCCCAGAGGGCGATGATGAGGCGGAAGTTCATAATGGGAAAAGTGGAGGTGGTTCGGGGTTGAGATCGCAGACGTTTCAGAGTTCTTTCTGATTTAGAAAAACAGAAAACGCCCCAAATCGGGGCGTTTTGTAAGGGAGTTTTTCCAAATGTTTCATTTGGAAGTGGAAAAAAATTAAGCAGTTGGCTTTTTATCCAAGCCAAAGGCTTCGTGAACTACACGTGCGGCATTTTCAATTTCGCTTTCGTCCACGGTGACTGAAATTTTGATTTCGGAGGTGGAGATCATTCCGATGTTAATCCCAGCGTCGCCGAGCGTTTTGAACATTTTAGCCGCTACGCCAGAGTGAGAGCGCATGCCGATACCTACGGTGCTGAGTTTTGCGAGTCCAGCTTCGGATTCAATTTTAGCATTGGCATCAAGCTTGGCGCAAACGGGTTTGAGCGCTGCCTGAGCACGACCAAGGTCATTGGTGTGCATGGTGAATGAGTGGCGTGCTTTACCATCGTTAGCAATGTTGGATACGATCATGTCGATGTTGATTTCGGCATCGGCAAGGCAACCGAGGATTTTTCCTGAGTTGCCTGGATGATCGGGGATGTGAGTGATGGTGACGCGGGCTTGGGAGCGCTCGATGGAGACGCCTCGGATAACTACTGATTCCATGGTTGGGTGTTCTTCGGTGACTATGGTTCCTGGGTGGTCGTTGAGACTGGAACAGACTTCAAAGACAACGCCGTATTTTTTTGCGAATTCGACGGAGCGGGATTGCATGACTTTTGTCCCAGAGGACGCCATTTCCAGCATTTCGTCGTAAGAAATTTCAGGGAGTTTGCGGGCATCTTTGACGATGCGTGGGTCGCAGGTGTAAACGCCGTCCACATCGGTCAAGATTTGGCAGAGGTCGGCGTTGAGAGATGAGGCTACGGCAATGGCGGTGAGGTCTGATCCTCCGCGGCCGAGTGTTTGGATGAGGCCGTCGTGAGTGATACCTTGGAAACCTGCCACGATGACAACTTTTCCTTCGTCGAGGTATCCCTGCATCATGGTTGGGTCGAGTTCGTTGATGCGGCCTCGGGTGTGAGATCCTATGGTGCGGATGCCCGCTTGACGGCCCGTGGCAGAAACGGCATCGACACCAATGCTGTGTAGAGCCATGGAGACTAGGGCTATGGATTGTTGTTCTCCGCTGGAGAGTAGAACATCAAGCTCGCGTTCGGCTGGATTTTCTCCAAATTCGTGAGCCATGCCGAGTAATTTATCGGTGACTCCTCCCATGGCTGAAACCACGGCAACAACTTGGTTACCTTCATCGCGCAGTTTTTTGATGCGCGCTGCCACATTGCGGATTCGGTCGATACTGCCAACGGAGGTTCCGCCGTATTTTTGAACAATTAGAGCCATAGGGAAAAATGTCTTGGGCGGGGAGGGTAGGGGAAGATGCAGAGGGGTCAAGCAACAAGATTGACATGTTTCCAATGTGTTTGAGCGTGTCTTATATGAAATAACCCTTAATCGATTATTCAAACGTTCGTTATTTCATAAGATTGTGAAGTTTTTTCAGTCTAGGGAATATTTGCGTTGTCGTATTATACGGTTATACGAGGCGCCGTGTCAGACATTTTTTGCCTAAGTTTCAAAACAATCGTTCATTCTTTAAGGGTGTTGGTCTGGCTTGGGGTGGTTTTTTTATGGCTTGTGGGGGGGCGATCTAATGCACAGCAAGAGCCTGGCACTTTGCCTTCTCCCGATCAGGGGGCGATCTCTCCTTCTGGAAAATTTGTTAAGCGTTCTCAGGCAGATGGGTCAGGTGGAAAGCAGCGTAAAATACCTGGTTCTCCCCTAAATATTCAAGTTATTGGGGAATCCAAGGTTAAGATTGGTGAGATCACCATCGATAAGGTGAAGCGCAGTATCTCTTTTCCTGTTCATGTGGAAATAAGAGATCAAATGTTAGAGTATGCTCTCGTTCACCAATGGGGAAAAGTTCATGAATCTCTTCTTTCGACAAAGATTTCGCCGAAGGCGTTCCACGTTGCGGTATTGTTGCTGAATGGAGAGGGAAAACATCCCAAGGTTGAGTTGGTTTGGAGAAAGAACGGTCCAGACGCTAGGTTTTTATTAAGTGACCTCATTCAACCTATTGGAGCAAGCCCCAAGCTGGCGGGCGATCAGTGGCATTATAAAAAAGCAAACCTTGATTCCAAAGGCCGCCTGGCCGCTCAACAAGAAGGGTCTTTTATCACCCTGCTCAATGATCCCAAAGCTCTCATGTTGCATCAAGTCGCCGCCTCGCTTGGCCACGATGACGCCTATAAGCCATTCACTCAAAAACTCCCATCCAAAGGAGTCCCAGTCCGCATGATTATCACATTTCCAACCCAATAAATCCCTACTCGTATGAAATTTTTTACTATTCTGCTTGTTGCTTTGCTTTCATTTTCGTCAGCCGCTCTGAATGCAAAGAGTCCCGACTTCCCGCTTGGTCCCATAGGTGGAAGGTTTCAAATTACTACCAATAAGGCGTATGCGCGAGTCACAGCCATTACGCCTAATGGACCTGCAGCGACAGCGGGTTTGCAAGTGGGCGATTATATTACGGGGACCGACGGTAAGGGGTTTACCGCTACAGGAGATAATTTTCGAGGGGTGACGCGGGAACTGGGATGGGCGATTGAGCAGGCGGAAGCTACCGATGGGGTTCTTGCGCTGGACGTTATTAGATCAGGCGTTGGGGAAGTTACCGTGAACGTGCAAATTCCAGCTGTTGGTGCCCTAAGTCCTGCTTTTCCATTAAACTCACCTAAATGGGTTAATGCTTACGATGATGCCTGTAAGGAACTGCATACGCGCCTTATGAAAAGTAATGGCTGGATCGGATACTTGACAGGTTGGGCTGGGCTGACGCTTTTAGCGAGTCCGCACTGGGATGAAACAACAGGTGATACGCCTTACCGGCTCAGTATTAATAAAATATATGAGCGTTACAAAAAAATCCTTGAAGATGCCCAATATGCTCCAGTGGAGAGATACCTCTTTGATGGCTCAATCAACCCCAACTTCGATGGATCCACGGCAACCCATCTGGAAAACTGGAATATTGGATTGGGGGTGATGTTTCTTTCGGAATATTATGCTAAAACAAAGCAGGCAGATGATCTTACTTTACTACAAACATCGGCAGAAAAATTAGGAAACCGCATTCAATGGTGGCGCCAGCCTAGCGAGCATAAGTCTAGGGGGGCTGAGCTTCGCGTTGGTCAGGTAGGTCACAATAACGTGGTGGGTGACTATATGTCGTATTCCTATGGCGGAGGTATTAATATCGTGGGTATTCATGTTTCAGGTGGTTTGGCTCTCGCTAAGGCTGCGGGTGTGGACATGACCGTGTCCCCTGTTGATGGGCGTTATTTTGGTTATGATCCAAAGTATTTTAATGGCGATGATGATGACGGGTTTCCTGCTTCGGGGCTTCCAGCGGGAATGACACCCAAAGATGCCGATGGTAATGTAGTTTCCTTGTTGCCTGACAAGCTAGCCAACGGGAAAAAGATGGATTTTACAAAAAAACAGCCGAATCTTAACGACAAGTTGGACTTCGCTTGGAGCTTTTATAAAGCTTCGCAGTATGACAGCGGAGCCATCACGTATTCTCCTGGTTCTGGTTCCTATGCAGACTCTGGTGGGCGGACTGCTGGTGTTTTATTTACAACCAGCGTCATGAAAGAAAATGGTTGGGATTTTCAAGGGAAGGATCTCACCGCTTACAATCGTCTCGTCACTTATCATAACAAGGAATACGATGTGCATCTCAATGCGCACACGTTTAATATTGCGGGACCTACATTTATGGCGATGAGCCTTCCAATGCTGGATCCGAGAAAGCGTCGCCATTTCCTCCACAACTTAAGTTTCTTTTACAATCTGATGCGTAAGCCTGATGGATCGCTTCAGTTTATGCGTGGTCGTTATTACGGTGGGGATAATGAAGGAGGGAATAATCACGACGTCGTTAATATTTATTACGCGCTTCTTTATGGCGTGGCTAATGGAGGCCTCGAACTTATCGATGGATTTGATACCGCGGACCAGCGGCTTGTTAGTTTCTCCAAAATGCCACACATGAAATGGAAGGATATAGAAACCCGCACATTGGATTTGAATGGACCTGGAGATATCGATTTTGATTTAGTGGTTACCGATGGGGCGGGAGTCGCTACGACGGATTACACAGCAGCTTGGACGGTCATTCATACAACGGGCAATCAGCCTACTTTTAGCGATGCTTCCGCGTTGAATACGACGGTCACCTTCACCCAACCTGGAGTTTATGATTTGCTGCTGACTGTCACATCGGTCAACGACTCAAGCATTGTTAGTAAAGAACCTATCCGCATCACTGTTACGTCAGGTGTGGATGAAAGCCGCTATTTTGCAGGGAAAGCCCTTTACCGTATCTATAAGAATATAGCAGGAAATTATCTTGGCTATCTCACTGATTCTCCTAAATATCCCGACTCGCCTGATGAAGAGCGCTATCTTACCAAGCTTGATGGAGATGAAGAGGGGGACCGATTTGGAGCCACAATCACCACCACAATCATCCCGCCAGAAACTGGAGATTATAGGTTTTATGTTGCGTCTAACAATCAGTCGGCCCTCTATTTTAATGCGAACGGAGTAGATCCAGCAGGGGCTGTGAAGATTGCTTCGATGAGCGGGAGCTATACCGGACGCGAAAATTGGAGTATGTATCCAAGCCAGAAATCAGAACTCATTCATCTTATTGCTGGCCAGCAATACTACCTTCAGGTTCAACACAAAGAAGGAACAGCCAGTGAACATGTGGAAGTGGGTTGGAAAAAGCCATCATCCTCAGATATTGAAATAATCGACTCTCAGTACATTGCTGCGCCTTATACGCTAGAGCCTGTAGCGATTACCGCTCAGCCTACCGATGTTGTTTGCGCGTTAGGTGACGATGTCACCCTGAGTGCTACGACGACGGGGGACGGGATAAGGATGTATCAGTGGAGGCTTGATGGTGTTCCGTTCGGCCCGCCACTCGATGAGCCCAGTATTACATTGCCCAATGTCAGTGCCTACATGGATGGGACTTGGGATCTTGTTTATACGAATGATTCTACAGTGGTTACAAGCGATCCCATCACGCTTACCGTAAGCGACATTGGAGATTATGCTAACGGATCTCTGTGGCACGAGAGCTATTTCAATATTAGAGGGTATCTCGTTTCTGATCTTACCTCAAATTCAAAATACCCCCTCATTCCTGATAGCAGTAATTTTCATTCTTCAACCATTTTATCCAAACAGGATGATAATTATGGGGATCGTTTGACGGGATGGATCATCCCTGAAGAAACGGCCGATTATAAGTTTTATGTTTCGGGAGACGATCGCGTAGCTCTCTACCTCAGCACGGACGCCACCAAGGATAACAAGCAGCTTTTAGTTGAAACAACCTATTATACGGGTCACATGCAGTGGTCGAGTGACCGCTCTTCCTCATGGAAACATCTCGAGGCTGGCAAGCGTTATTATATTGAGTTTATCCACAAAGAAAGTTCTGGTGGTGGGGATGCTGCTCTGACGTGGCAAAAACAAGGCGACCCCGATCCCGTGAATGGTATCGGGGGGATTCCTTCTCATATTTTTCAGTCCGTCAAAGGGGGCAATGCCATTGACGAGCCTTCGGATGATGCTGTTAGTATCACCTGTTTAACCAATCGAGAAGTGGTTGAGGGGCTAAACTCCAGCATCACCTACCAGCTTACGCGGGGAGGGGATTTGTCCCAGCCTGTGACGGTTCATCTGACAACATCAGGAACAGCCACTGCGAATGTGGACTATGTGGCACCCGATACAGTCACGATTCCTGCGGGTAGCGCATCGGTTGATTTCACTGTGGATATTGTTAATGACTTTGATATCGAAGATCCGGAGACTCTTGTTGTGAGTGTTTTACCTGACCCACAATATGAGCTTGGCTACTCGTTGGCTCCTTCTGTCACGATGATATCTCATAATATAGAAATGGTTTCCCAACCTGTGGATGCCATGGTTGTAGCTGGGCATAATGTTTCATTTTCTGTTCAAGTTACTGGCACGGATCAGGCTCTTGCGCAGGGAAGTTATCAATGGCGGCACAATGGAGTGAACTACGGTTCGCCATCTCAATCACCTGCCTTGAATCTCACTGATATTGATAGCTCATTGGCAGGTGAGTGGGATGTGGTTTACACATCAGGCACCGCGGTAATTACCAGTTTGCCCGTCACGTTGACGGTCAACGATGCCTTCATCATCAAGCAACAGACTTTTGATCATGAAATATTCAAATCGGTTGCGGAAGGTGCTCAATATGATGGAGCAGAGAGTGGCGATACCTTTTTTAGCCGAACGAATAATGCCCCGGTCACGCACAGTCCAACATACACATTGGACCTTGGGTTTACTCATGACGGAAAGGTTTCAACCAGCTCAGGTGGTTTTGCGGGTGTTGTTTCGGGAGCTTTACATTTGGTTCATTACAGTTCCACCTACTCGGGATCTGATCTCTACCATGCCAATCCAACATTTTTTGGGAAACAACGAACCAATGCCGATCTTGTTTTTGATGCCGTTGACCTCACGGGTTATCGGGATAAAAAATTCACCATGGATATCTCCGAACTCGGGGTGTTAGATGGCAATGATGATATTTATATCCGGCTCAGAATTGACGGAACGGATGTCACTATTTTTGATACGCGTGCAGGATCTACGGGCACCTTGGATGCTTCTGATGCAAAAAATGGAGCTGTTTTTGACGGAACAAC
>CAZOWD010000093.1:0-7481 GCA_964583225.1 uncultured Verrucomicrobiales bacterium
AAGTCCTTATTTTTTTGCTTACTCCAAAATGGTTCCACAAAGAGCACGCTCACAGCGCGCAACCAATCTTCACCTAAATCCCAAGAAGATCCATAAACGGCCAAGGTTCTATTTCCTCCTGCCCTTGGATCACATCGGTCAGCACGGGAACTCCCGTCAACTCTTCGGCAAGATTCATGTTGGTAATCGTTGCGGTATCCAACTCCTCAACCAAATTATTAACGACAATCCCAGCAGGCTCAATCCCAGCAGCACGCATCGATTCCACCGTCAGCAAAGTATGATTCAGAGCACCTAATCGATTCCCCATCACAAGAAGCACAGGAAGCCCTAAATCTTTCGCAAAATCCGACACCATGTAATCTTTATGAATGGGCACCAGCCATCCTCCTACGCCCTCCACAACAACCACTTCGTGATCACTTCCTAAATCACGAGCACCTTGAAGCAAAGGTTCCACCTCCAGCTTCTTTTTTTCAAACATTCCAGCCACATACGGAGCCGCTGGCGTGCGCATCCAGAATGGATTCACTTTGTATAAGTCCAAAGCTCCCCCCGCATCTCCTCCAGAGGCCTCCTGCAGCGTGTATGCATCTTCCCGACCGCCACAGCAAATCGGTTTATACCCAACAGCATCCACCTTCTCTGAGCGAAGCGCTTTGATAATCAAAGATGCCACATAAGTCTTCCCCGCATCTGTATCCGTCCCAGTAATAAAAAATCCCTTCATAAAAATCACCTATTGCACTGTGGCATTTCTAATCCTCCAGCTCAAAAACAACTCACCTCTCCACTCTCTGCTCCAAAACTTGAATCCGGCTACTGTTCGGATTTTCATTTTGAAGGATATATTTAATCAGAAACCAAATCACGATCGCCATCATTAGCGTCGCTAGTTTCACTGGCCAATTGTTTGTCAGTTTTGCGCTCATGTCTTTCCTCTTTCGGTAAAAATATTTCTTCCATTTTCTTGCGAAAAGCAGCTTCGCTCAAACCTCGGCTCAGCTTACCATCCACACAAATCGAAACCTGTCCAGTTTCCTCACTCACCACCACAGCCACGCAATCCGACTCCTCTGTAACACCGATTGCAGCCCGGTGCCGCAACCCCGTGCTCCGATCTGCTAAATCTCTCGAACTTACTGGAAACACACAAGCCGCACCAACCACCCGGTTCTGCGCTATCACCATCCCCCCGTCATGTAAGGCGGTTTTGGGATAAAACACAGTCAACGCAAACTCAGGAGAAAACAAAGCATCCAACTCCACCCCCGTTTTGAGGTGTTCTTTCAGAGAAATCGACCGCTCAAAGGCAAACAATGCCCCAATCCGTTTTTTTGACAACTGGCTCACAGCGTCCGCAAACGTATCTAAAAACTCGTGACGTTGCGTCTGAGAAAATGAAAAAAGCTTACTACTCCCCAGTTTCGCCAAAGCATTTCTGAGCTCGGGTTGGAAAATAATCAATAAAGCCGCTGCCATACCCACAAGCAAATGCTTCATAAACCACCAAATCACCTCGAGATCCAAAATGAGAGAAACCGAAGAAAGCACCATCATTAACAACGCCAAACCAAGCATGATTTTAGCCCCTCGCGTATTTTTAAACGCGCGATAAATCTGATAGAGACAAACCCAAATAATGAGAATCTCCACCACTGCTCGCCAATATTCTTGAATGTATTCCACTTTCAGAAGCAGTTTAACCACAAATTCATCGCCGTGAAAATCCTTAATTAAAAAATCAACCTACATCTTAAACATCCTAAGGCAATTTAGACCTATACCCTTGACTTTAAGGGAGAATGCTCGACTGTCGCGGGCGTATTATTTTTTATTTTATGCGCACCCTTCTGTTTTCCATTTTCCTAGCTCTTATCCCGACCTTCTCCACCGCCGCAACTTCCGTTAAGGTGGGAACCATCCCTCGCAAACCAGCTCCAAGCATCGGAGCCAAGCGCGCAATCGTTGTGGACTACATGAGCGGACGCGTCCTTTTTGCAAAAAATTCACGCCAAAAATGCGCTGTTGCCAGCACCCAAAAACTCCTCACCGCACTCTGCGTTCTGGAACACGGAAACATCAATAAAAGTTTCACCATCACCCGCTACGACACCCAAGTAGTCCCCACCAAAGTTGGAATTCTTCCTGGCCAAGTTTACACTCGGAGAAAACTACTCGGCGCAATGCTCGTCAAAAGCGGAAACGACATCGCTCGCGCCCTAGCTCGAAGCGTTGCAGGCAACGAAACCAAATTTGCCGTTGTCATGAACCGAAAAGCACGCAGCTTGGGAATGTATGACTCCCACTTTGTCAACCCGCACGGGCTTACCGCTCCTGGTCAGTATTCTACCGCTCGCGATATGGCAATTTGCGCTCGAGCCGCTTTCAAAAACCCCACAATCCGAAGCATCATAAAAACCAAGGGTTACACCTTCCGTTTCTCCAATGGTCGCACCAGATACCTCAAAAATACAAACCGACTCCTCCGTAGCGTTTCTTACTGCAACGGAATGAAAACGGGCACCACCAACGCTGCTGGACGCTGTCTCATTGCCAGTGGCACACTACACGGTCGCACCGCCATCGTTTGCGTTTTTGGAGCCACCTCCAGCACCATCTGGAGAGATTCCGAGCGACTCCTCCGCTGGGCACTCGAACGCCCCGCCTCCCGCTAGAAATCCACCCAACAACGCTAGAGCTCATTTTTCATGCGACGCCCCGAAGACGAACTTGCCCAACTCGCTCAGGCATCGCTTCTACGTCGCATTAGTGTGGTTGATGAAACCCTCATCAACTTCTCATCTAACGATTATCTTGGTCTCTCAGACCATCCTAAAATCAAACACGCCTACCGAGAAGCCATCGCTCAATATGGTAACGGAGCTACGGCATCCCGACTGATCTGTGGCAGCCTAGCCCCCCATCACGCGCTCGAACAGTTACTCGCCGAGACAAAAGGCACCGAAGCTGCGCTCACCTTCTCCACGGGCTACGCCACCTCCGTCGGAGTCCTCCCAGCCCTTCTCCAAAAAGGCGACACCGTCATCTTGGATAAACTCTGCCATGCCAGCCTCATCGACGGAGCTCGCATGAGTGGCGCTACACTCCGAGTGTTCCCTCACAACCATCTCAAAAAACTCGAAGCCCTGCTCATTTCTACCGAGAAAAAAGCTCAAACAGCACCAGAAACCCGCACGCTGGTTGTCACTGAATCGGTGTTTAGCATGGATGGCGACACCGCGCCACTTCGTGAAATAGCCCAACTCACCAAACGCCACAACAGCCTACTTTTGGTCGACGAAGCCCATGCGCTTGGAGTTCTCGGTCCAACAGGAATGGGTCTTGCGGAAGAACTAGGGATCCAATCAGAAATCGACTTTCACATGGGCACCTTAGGAAAAGCTGCTGGGGTTGCTGGAGGCTACCTCGCTGCTCGCCAAGTTTGGATCGACCTCATCATCAATCGGGCCCGATCATTCATCTACTCCACAGCTCCGCCCCCCGCCCAAGCAGTAGCCTCTGCTGAAGCCATTCGCCTCATTCGTAGCGATGAAGGGCAAACGCTCCGCCAAAAGCTCTGGAAGAACATCCAAACATTCGCTCAAGCCTGCGGACTCAGCGAAATGCCAACCTCCTCCATTATCCCTTGGATGGTTGGAGATTCTGCCGATGCGCTTGCACTTTCAGCCCATCTTCGCCACCGAGGCATGCTTGTGCCGGCAATTCGTTTTCCCACTGTTCCACGTGGCACAGCGCGACTCCGCATCACACTCAGCGCTGCACACCAGGAAAAAGACATTCTCGCTTTATGCAAGACGCTCAATGATCTCCGCTAACTTTGATCCGAAGAATCTTTGGTTTCTTGAACCTCCTCCGAATCTTTTACCTTTTTGGTTTTTTTAGAAGTTTTCGACTTTTTCTCTGATTTCTTCTCTTGTTTGAGCTGGTTGGCTTCCTCACGAGTATAAATCTCAGCCACGCGAAGACTCCGACGAGCGAGCTCACGGGCGTCTTTGTCAGCGATCAACGCTAAACCTTCTTCGTTCACTTCTCCTAAGAAAATCTTCCAAGCACGCTCAGCCACTTTTTTAGTATCGAGCTTCACCTGAGGAGCTTCTTGTTGCTGTTCTTGTTGGCGACCGCGATTTCTTCCACGAGTCCGACGCGTCTGCGTCTGTTGTGGTTGATTTTTAGCACCTTCTTCCGTTTCCTTCGCAGAAGTTGACGGATCTGCTTTGGCGTCCGTTTTATCTGCTTTAGAATCCGTTTTTGGATCCTCCTGAGGATTTTCACCTTTATCGGAAGACTGAGCTTCTTGATTTCCAGACTCTTCCGAAACTTTTGACTTCTCTGATTTATTTCCCTTAGATGCAGATTTTTTAGAGGCCGCTTTTTTAGAAGTCCGTTTTGTCGTATCGCGAACGACTCTTTTGATAGGGCGCTTAGCAGGCTCTTCTTTTTGAGTCTCTTCAGTCGCAGAGGCTGAAGAATCTGGCGTTTCAGAACTCTTTTCCTTCGGCGCTGGCTCAGGAATAGACTCAGAAGTAGGTTCAGAAGTTTTTGTTTCTACAGAATCACCTTCCTCTGACTTGGGTGAAGATTTTGTCGTAGATTTTTTACGGGGGGCATTTTCAGAAGCCGGATTTTCTTGAGAAGCTGGTGCTTCTTCGGTTGCAATAGGCTCTGGAGTTGAAGTTTCTTCGGACATAAATAAATGGGATGGGCACGAACTACCCAACAGCAAAACAATTGTAAAGGGGAATGAAGCCCTAAATCATCCCTGCAATCTCTTTTCTGACACCTCAAATACCACTTTAGGCCCAATAGAGAAAAAGGCCTCACCCCATTTCGAGGTGAGACCTTGTATTGAAACCTTTAAGTCCCGTTGATTAAGCGGCGTTGTCCACGCCTTGAATCATCTTGATCAGCGGCAAGAATAGAGCAAAGACGATCGTTCCGACCACCAAAGCGAGGAAGACGATCATAATAGGCTCGAGAATCGAGGTGAAAGCCGTCACAGCGTTATCCACTTCATCGTCGTAAACGTCCGCCACCTTCAGAAGCATTTCTGGAAGTTGACCAGTTTCCTCACCCACATCCACCATACTAATCACCATGGATGGGAAAATATTACTGGCTTGGAGCGGGTTCACAATCGACTCCCCCTCTTTAACCGCCTCATGCACTTTATCAATAGCATCAGCAATAACTACGTTACCCGCAGTATCTCGGGTAATCACAAGTGCTTGAAGGATCGGCACACCAGAAGTGACCAACGTTCCCAAAGTCCGAGCGAAACGAGAAATAGCACTCTTCTTGGTCAAATCACCCAAAAGTGGAATTTTAAGCTTCATAGCATCCACAGTCGCGCGACCATTCTTCGTGTTGGCCCATGCTTTATAAGCGACATAAGCACCTGAAATCACGAGGAATATCCACACAATGTTAGGCAAAATAAACGGCCGAGCCAGCATGTTTTCAGACATTCCAAAGACAATCTGAGAAATCAATGGAAGGTCACCTCCTTGATCCGCAAACATCTCTTTGAATTTTGGAACAATAAAGAGCATCAGGAACACCAAAATAGCGATCGCAATAAACAAGACAATCACAGGGTAAACCATCGCTGAAACGATTTTGTTTTTCAGCTTATCGGCTTTTTCCATGTATTCTGCAAGACGTGTCAGAACGACTTCCAACACCCCTCCAAGCTCACCAGCCTTCACCATATTAACAAAAAGCTTGTTAAAGATTTTAGGGTGTTGAGCCAAACTCTCGGAGAATGTCGCACCTGTCTGAACAGAATCAGCTAAGGAATTTACGGTATCTTTAAGCACAGGGTTAGGCTCCTGTTTAGCAAGCACAGTTAATCCCCGCAACAGAGGCAAACCTGAATCAATCAGCGTTGCCAACTGACGTGTAAAGATCATCAAAACGCGAGGTTTGATTTTTCCTCCTGTCTTCTTTGATGATTTTTTCGTTTTCTTTTTCCCTGAAGGTTTTTTCGTTTTTGCCTTAGCTGGGGATACAGAACCTTTACCCGCCTCAACAACTTCAGTTGGATATAAACCCTGATTTCTGAGTTGTTGAATTGCTTCAGATTCACTTGCCGCAGAGAGAGTTCCTGTAGTTTGGTCTCCCTTGGCATTGAGCGCTGTGTATTGGAAATTAGCCATTATTTTTTAGTGTTGAATCGTTATATTGACGATAGTTTTTGATTTTCTAGCTTAGATTAAGTGTATTTAAGAACCTCTTCAATTGTTGTTTTTCCTTCATAAATATTCCGCAGTCCGTCCTCGCGTAGCGTCTGCATCCCGAGTTCAATTGCCTTTTGTTTCAGGACAACTGTCGGCGCCCTCTCGGTAATCAAATCTCTCAAAGGATCGGTGATATCCAAAAGTTCAAACAAACCGCGACGGCCTTTGTAACCAGACTGATCACAGACCTCACACCCACGACCCGTGTAAAATTCTTTATCTCCCAATTCATGCGAAGAGACGCCTAGTTGAGTGAGCAACGCCTCATTGGGCTCGTAAGAAGCCTTACAATTTTTACAAATGGTTCGGAGAAGTCGTTGCGCCAACACACCTTCCAGCGATGCCGCTACAAGAAATGGCTCAGTCCCCATATCGATCAATCGGGTAACGGCTCCAGGAGCATCGTTCGTGTGTAAGGTTGAAAGCACAAGGTGACCCGTTAAAGAAGCCTGAATCGCAATTTGAGCTGTGTCCAAGTCTCGAATTTCCCCCACGAGAATACGATCGGGGTCTTGACGAAGGAACGCTCGGAGCACGCGAGAAAAGGTCATGCCAATCGCATCGTTCACAGGCACCTGCACAATCCCATCCACGTCGTATTCCACAGGATCCTCTGCTGTAAGCAACTTAGAATCCACCGTATTAATCTCTTTAAGAGCAGCGTAAAGCGTCGTGGTTTTTCCCGCACCCGTAGGTCCTGTGCAAATGAAAATGCCGTTTGGTTTACGCACGGTTTCATTAATATAATCAAACACCGCCGGCGGCATATCCAGCATATCGAGTTTCAAGTTGACGTTACCGCGGTCAAGCACCCGCAACACGATACTTTCCCCATGCTGAGTTGGAAGCGAAGAAACCCGCATATCCACCTGCTTATCCCCCACCTGCTTCACGATTCGACCATCTTGAGGAACCCGCTTTTCTGCGATGTTCATGTTCGACATCACCTTAACCCTAGAAAGGATAGGTAAAGCCAAGTGGGCAGGAGGCGGTGCCATTTCGTAAAGCGCACCATCCACACGATAGCGGATTTTAAAGTCGTTTTCAAATGGCTCGAAGTGAATATCGGAAGCCCCCTCGTTAATCGCTTGATAAAGCACAAGGTCGACATAACGAACAATCGGAGCCGAATTGGCCTCAGCCTCCACGTCCTGGGAGCCATCGGCTGAAGTCAGTTCCAGCTGTCCCAAAACATCGTCCATAGCCCGCTCTTTGCCACCA
>CAZOWD010000094.1:0-7382 GCA_964583225.1 uncultured Verrucomicrobiales bacterium
TATTTCTCCCCGTAAAGTGCGTGTGCCATCCCGCCAAACGGGAGCCATCACGCATATGAAAGCAATCCTCGCACTTGAAGACGGACGCACATTCGAAGGAGAAGCCTTTGGATATACTGGAACAACCACTGGAGAGGTTTGTTTCAACACCTCCATGACTGGTTATCAGGAAATCATCACCGATCCCTCTTACCGAGGACAAATCGTGACAATGACCTACCCACTCATCGGAAACTATGGAGTGAACCCCGAGGATGCTGAATCAGCAGGACCTCATGTCCGCGGACTTGTGATCGCTGAACTCTCCCCCGTCGCGTCCAACTGGCGCTCCCGTCAATCGCTGCCTGATTATTTTGCAGAACATAAAATCATCGGTATTGAAGGCGTAGATACACGCGCACTTACCAAGCACCTTCGCTCTGCGGGGGCTATGCGCTCTTGCATTTCTACCGAACTATCTGCTGAAGAGGCCATTCAAGCGGCTAAGGACTCAGCACCTATGGCTGGATCTGACTTCGTTAAAGAGGTTTCCATTGAGTCCACCACTGTTTGGGACGGCGAGTCCCGCCTCTGGACCATCCCCAATCCATCCACGGGACAAGAAGGTAACTACATCGAATTACCTCCCGTTAAATACAACATCGTTGCTTACGATTTTGGAATCAAACGCAACATTCTCCGCATGCTTCGTCAGGCTGGGTTTGAGGTAACTCTTGTCAATTCACGCACCTCGGCTGAAGACGTTCTCGCGATGAAGCCCGATGGTGTATTCCTTTCCAATGGCCCTGGAGACCCTGCAGCTCTTGGGTATATTCACGACGAAGTAAAAAAACTTCTCGGCAAAACGCCTATGTTTGGCATTTGCCTTGGTCACCAGATTCTTACGCACGCATTCGGAGGCAAAACCTTCAAACTGAAATTTGGTCACCGCGGCGGAAACCAACCCGTCAAAGACCTTCGCTCTGGCAAAGTATCCATCACCGCTCAGAACCACGGTTTTGCGTCGGATGCCGACAGCTTGCCTGATACGGTAGAAATCACCCACATCAACCTAAACGATGACACCATCGAAGGGTTCCGTCACACGGAGTTTCCAGCATTCTCCGTACAATACCACCCTGAGGCTGCACCTGGCCCTCACGATGCTACTTATTTCTTTTCCGAATTTGCTGAGCTAATCGAAAACTTCAGCTAGCACATTCCCTTTTTTCAATTTCAATCAATCATCATGAACACAATCATCTGCGGTCTCCAATGGGGAGACGAAGGCAAAGGCAAAATCGTCGATTACTTAACGGAAACAGCTGACGTTGTAGCTCGTGGGCAAGGCGGCAATAATGCAGGACATACCGTAATTGCAAACGATACCAAATACATCCTTCACCTCATCCCATCTGGGATTCTATGGGAAAATAAAAACTGCATCATCGGAAACGGTGTTGTGATGGATCCCGTAGGACTTTGCAAAGAAATCACCGATCTCGAAGAAGCTGGCATTCCTGTGGATGCCGAGAAACTTAAAATTTCAGACCGTGCTCACGTCGTGCTCGCCTACCACCGCGAACTTGATGCTGCTCGGGAAGCCGCGCTCGGAAAAAATAAGATCGGAACCACAAAGCGTGGCATTGGCCCAACTTATGCGGACAAAGCCAACCGAAACGGACTTCGCCTCGCAGACATGCTCGATGAAGCGACAGCTCGCGAACTGATTGAAATCCGTCTCGCCGATGCCAATGAAACGTTGAGTCGTCACAATTTGCCCACATTTACGGTGGATCAGATTTGGAACGATGTGGCTCCTGCCATTGAGCGACTCCGTCCTCATATCACCAACACGATCCCTATTCTCCACAAAGCTTGGAAAGACGGCAAAACCATCCTCTTTGAAGGTGCTCAGGGGTCATTCCTCGATGTTGATTTTGGAACTTATCCATTTGTCACATCATCCAACACCACTTCAGGTGGAGCTTGCACAGGGTCTGGACTTCCTCCCACAGCTATCGATCGCGTGGTTGGCGTCTGCAAAGCATACACCACCCGTGTAGGATCTGGACCATTCATCACTGAAAACGATGAAATTTCGGAATATTTCCACGCTCGTGGCATGGAGTTTGGAGCCACCACTGGTCGCCCCCGCCGCTGCGGATGGCTGGACATGGTTCTTATTCGCTACGCCTGTATGGTCAATGGTGTTACAGATCTCGCCGTTACCATTCTCGACGGGTTAGATGAACGCGAAACAATCCAAGTTTGCGTTGCTTACGATATCGATGGCGAGCGTCACGAATACCCACCAGCAAACCGCGCAGCTTGGGATAAAGCGACGCCTATCTATGAAGAATTTCCTGGTTGGCTTTGCGATACTACTAGCGCACGCTCATGGGATGAACTTCCAGAAAACGCCCGCGCTTACCTCACCCGACTCGGTGAGCTTGCTGGAGCACCCGTCACTTACATTGGTAACGGGCCAGAGCGCGAGCAAACGATTGCTGTCAAATAAAGCGGTCTCTCCATAACATTTTTCATCCAGAACAGGTCCCAACTTTATCGGGGCCTGTTTTTTCTTTTTTGAGACGGGAGCATTGGCTTTTTCTCGTCGGCTTTTTGTGAAAAAATTTGCCATTACCCAAAACACACTTAACGTCACCTCCATGAGATTCCTGTTTTTTCTTTTTTTCTCGATCATTCCGCTGAGTGCAACAACGCCGACTAACATCACTCAACTGATTCAAGAAGATACTCTCTCCGATACCCAAATTGACCATTTTTCTAAATCTGGACGTTGGCTCGGTCCTGGGTGGTGGGCAAATCGCCTGCAAGACTGGTCACGCGTTGGCTTCCGAAATAAAAGCCTCATTCAATGCGCTCCAAACTCTAGTTTTCTCCCATGGAGAGTCGCGCACGATATGATTCGCCCTCTCGATCTCAGTGCAGGAAATCTTGATATCTCCGTCGATGTCTCACTTCAACCCGCTGCGCCAGACATTGAAAAGCCCTTAGCTCCAGACTCTCTCTCAGGGTTCCTCATCGGCGCTGGATACACTCTCGACGATCCGATGGCGCGCATGATGGTGTTTGGATTCAAAAATCCTAAAAACTCAAAAAAAGAAAAACCAGCCTACGCAGCTGTTCCAGGATCGGGTATTGGCATCGGTTTTTCTGGCGACAACCACCTCCGCATCATCGATCTCGACACAGGTAAGGTTCTTGCTGAAGCCCCCCATCAACTCGACAAAACAAACCATCTAGAGGTCAAAACACAACCACAGACAAAAGACGCCAAAAACATCAAGCTGACGGCCAGCAGCGGAGACACCTCGATTTCCGTTGTGCTTCCCCGTGTCCGTTTCCAAGGTGGAATTGCACTCGCGAGTCATGCTGGGACTCCTTCAAAAAATCACGCATCGCTCGTTTCACTTTTTTCCTCCTACCAACCCAAAAGCGGATTTAAACGCGATAACACCCAAGCCGTTGGCCCCATCGTTGCCGCACAATACACCGTTCAAAACGGCATCCTTAAACTATCGGCTCAATGTCTTCCTCAACAGCTTGGAACCACAGCGTCCATCTCGTTTTTCCGCGATGGAAAATGGAGCAAAACCGCTGAGGCAGAAGTTCATCCTATCGACCAACTCGCGCTCTTTCGCATAGAAAACTGGGATGCAACCCAAGCGGTCCCCTACCGCGTCAGCATCCCGCTCCAAGGCAGCAAAACGCCCGCCACCTTCACGGGGCTTATCACAGCAAACCCAACCAAGGAAAACCTTCGACTTGCCCTTCTCGGTGGCATTATTCACCGTCCGTGGGGAGAAGCTAAAAATTGGCGAGAGAATCTCAATTTCCCGCATCACGACATTCAAAAACGTGTTCTCGCCCTGCATCCAGATGCCGCCTTTTTCTATGGCGATCAAATTTACGAAAGCACTCCATCCCGAGCAGATCGCAATGACTACTTTAACGACTACCTCTACAAATGGCTTTTCCACTGCATTGCTTTCCGAGACACCCTACGCAACATCCCCACAATCACGGTTCCCGATGATCACGATGTATTTCAAGGAAACTACTGGGGCGATGGCGGTATTAAATCTCCTCATAACAACTGGAACTACGGCGGTTACATCCACCCTGCCGCCTTTATTGCCCAAGTTCATCGCACCCAAACATCTCACCTTCCCGATGCGTATGATCCGCATAGTTTAAAAAGAAATATCCCAGCGTATCACACGAGTTGGAACTGGGGCGGAGTGAGTTTCGCCATTCTCGGTGACCGCAATTTTAAAAGTGGCCCTGCAGGTAACGGACTTCCAGAAACCAAAACCACCCGCCCTGACCACTATAACAATCCCGAATTTGACACCAAAGACCTCGACGTTCCTGGACTGCAACTTCTCGGCAAACCTCAAGAAGATTTTCTCGAACACTGGGCGGCAGACTGGTCACACGGAGCCCAACTCAAAGCGCTCCTCAGCCAATCTCCCTTTGCCAATCTCGCAACTCATCATGCGGGACGCTATATCATTGCGGATTTAGATTCTAACGGATGGCCACAAAGCGGACGCAACCGCGCGCTCCGCATCCTCCGCAAAGCGCGTGCAGTTCACATCGCAGGTGACCAACACCTCGCCACCCTCGTTCAGCACGGAATCGATAACTTTGGAGATTCCATTTACAGCTTCGCTGGCCCCTCCGTCGCCAATGCTTATGCCCGTGCTTTTTATCCCGCCAACCATGGTTATTACTACGACATGGATCCTCCTAAACCATCGGAATACCTCGGTAATCGGCTCGATGGATTTCAAAACAAAGTTACCTTCTACGGTTGCGCCAATCCAGATCAATCGAAAAACAGCATCTACCGCACCCCAGAACACACAGCTCGCAACGTCGAAGTGCCAGGCTTTGGGATCATTGACTTTAACGTCAAAAAACACACCATCACTTTCGATTGCAAACCTCGCAGTGCCATTGTCGAATCCAGACTCAAAAATGGATCCTACCCCGGATGGCCACTCACCATTAAAGCGAGCCAAAACGACGGTCGCAAACCCGTTGCGGATCTCCTCACGGTTAAAAATGATGGCTCTAACCCCGTCGTTCGCGTTTGGGGACCCGATGGAAAACTCGAATGGGCGCAACGCATGACTGGTGAAACATTTCACGTCTACGCCTACCAATACGGACCGCACACCATCGAAATCGGTGACGGAAACGGCAAATGGAAAACCACCAAGATCGAAGCTAAAAAGCCAACTCAATAGCGCCAATCACCCCGACTTCTCAGCCTAAAATGATGACTGGTTGACGGCGTAACGGATTGCGAGCAAACGCACGACGGCTGTGGAAACTGTGCCGACGGTCATGCTAATCTCTTTATTTACTCCAAAGTGAAGCATGATCATGAAAAGCAACGCGCCTCCTAAGGCTGCCGTTGCATAGATCTCTTTTCGAAAAACTAAAGGCACATCATTCCGGAAAACATCCCGAATCACCCCTCCAAACACAGCTGTAACCACCCCCATGCCCGCTGCCGCCCACCACTCAAATCCGTGGTTGAGGGTGACATCTGCTCCAATACACGCAAAAATACCTAACCCCAAAGCGTCTAAAACCGAAACTTCCCGACTATATCGGTGCCATAAAGAAGGGATATACAAAGCTGCAAAAGTAGCAATACCTGCTGTGAGAATGTAAGCGGGATCTTGTAAAACAAAAGGAGTGTCGCCGACCATCATACAACGCAATGTGCCACCTCCAATACCCGTAACTAAGGCCAAGATGTAACATCCCAACAAATCCATCCCCTTCTGGTCTCCTGCCAGAGCGCCAGAGATACAAAAGAAAAACACCCCTAAAAGATCCCAATAATAAAGCATGATGGTGAAAGTAAAAAACGATCGCGAGCCATTGTGATTTCAGGCTCCGCGTGGCATGAAAAAGAGCCAACGGGATGAAAAAATCAACCTTTAAGCAAATCCTGCACTTATTTCGCAGAGATCTGCAGTTTTTTGAAGATGGTCTTTACCGGCGCGCTAACTGCAACGCTCGAATAGCCACCATAGGCAACAAGGAAATACCAACAGCCAATGCTGCAATTTTCCAACCTGGATACACCCTCGCTTTATCGGCTCTCAAAGCGCGAATTGATTCAAAAACGACGGTCTCGGGCGAAGTATAAAATCCATCGCGAGAAGGGATTCCAGTGGATCGATCATCGCGCATCGCCACCGCACCAAAACCAGTGTGGACGGGGCCAGGACATACGGCTAGCACTGGAATAGCAAACTCTCGAAGCTCCATTCTCAATGCCTCAGAAAAACTGGTAACGTATGCCTTTGAAGCGGCATATCCCGCAAAGTCAGGTATGGGTAAACACCCCGCCAATGAACTCACATTGATAATCGCACCTCGCTTCTGAGCAATCATGCCCGGTAAAAACTGATGACACAAGTGCGTGAGTGCCGTGATATTGAGCTGAAGCATGTCGTCGATCTTCGACCAATCCGACTCCGAAAAGGCTCCAAAATCCCCCATGCCAGCATTGTTGACTAACAGGTCGGGCGTGTAGCCAGCACCTTCAACCCGATCAAATAAAGACTGGCGTCCTGATTCTTCGGTAAGGTCCACAGAGATGCAATGCACCGTTAGCCCTTCCCACTTCAATTGAAGTTCCTCTGCGAGCGCGTCCAGCAATTCAACCCGGCGAGCCACCAAGATGAGAGTTTCGCATGCCGGGGCCAGTTGCCGAGCATATTGCTCACCTAGCCCCGACGATGCACCTGTGATCAAAGCACACCGATACGCCAATGTTTTTGGAGGATTCGATATCTCAGTCACAGGTTTCTATTTTTAAGAGTTTACAATTAAACAGGTTTTCCCTGCTCATCAACTTTCACGATACGCAATGGAAGGCGCTGCACAAGCTCGTCGTCAATGCTGATATCGATTGAATAGAACCCGTCTTCAGGGAACTTCAACCCTTGGAGGTTGAGAACCAAGTTACGGGTCATGAATGGAACGTCGTCAGGAAGTTCCACTGGCATATCGGCATCGATAGGCATGTTTTTGTCAAGCGACTTGCCATCACCGTCAATGATGTTGACTGAGAATTTGTGTTGTCCGTTGTCGTCAGGTGTAATGCAAAGACGAAGGGCAAGACAGCACTGTGGGTGAACCACTGGAAGCGCCTGAGCGGCAAGTGTGTCAAAAGTTCCAGAAAGAACCATTTTGCCGTTGTAGTCGGCAGCGAAGTCACAAAGAGTTGCAATTTGAATATCCATAATAAAAAGAGCCTTGATGGTTTAAAAATAAGGCAGGCACGTTCTGCACCGAATTATCGGGTTAGTCCACTTAGAAAATCAGTTATTCTCAAAAAGTTGCTT
>CAZOWD010000095.1:0-7344 GCA_964583225.1 uncultured Verrucomicrobiales bacterium
CTTGGTTGAGTGGAGGTGCCCGTGGGGTTTATTTCTTAAATGATCATCTTAACTTTGCTTTAGAGGCTGGAGTGGATCATGTGGATGGATTTAATACACCATCAGGAAATCTCTACAAGGTGACCTTTGCTCCTCAAATCACACCGAAAGCGGAGTATTTTTCGCGCCCTGCGCTTCGTTTGTTTGTAACGTATGCCGTTTGGGATAGCTCGCTCAAGGGGTATGTTGCCCCAGAAGATAGAGGGGTTAATACCGATGGTTTCTCCTTTGGTATGCAGGTTGAGGCTTGGTGGTAGGTTCACCGTATTTTTTCCATACGATTAAAATAAAAAAACTAACTGGCGGGTTTCACCAGTTAGTTTTTTTATGGTTTTTGAGATATTAATCTTTCCGTAGCTCGAAGTGTTTTTGGGAAAAGGCAACGCGTTCTAGGTAATTGCGATTTTTTGCCACTTCTGGTTCTACGGCATCAAAGCGAGTTTGCATGCCAATGCCGTTTGCCATTTGTATGGCGAGTCCTGGCCGAGCGTTCAGTTCGAGAATGAGAGGTCCTTTATTCGCATCGAGCACGATGTCTGCCCCGAGATACCCGAGCTCAGTCACTTCGTAACATTGGCTGGCAAGATTGAGGAAATCGACCCACTTTGGCACGAAAAATTCGCGCAGATCCTTTCCCGTATCGGGGTGGTGGGTAATGATTTGCCCGTGCTGCACAGCTTTGAGTGCTTTACCGGTTCCAATATCAATCCCGAGTCCCACGGCTCCTTGGTGGAGGTTTGCTTTGCCGTCGGAATCTTTGGTGGAAAGGCGGGTCATCGCCATGACGGGGTATCCTTTGTAGAGGATGATGCGGATGTCTGGCACTCCTTGGTAGGAAAACCCATCAAATGCGGAGTCGAAGTTGACGAGTTCTTCGATCATGGCGACATCATTGTTGCCTCCGAGACTAAACAGTCCGCTGAGTGTGCTAGAGGCGTGTTTGCAGATGTCTTGATGGGTGACACGTTCACCGCTTGGCTTGATGTAGTCTTCTCCATCGCGCCCAGTGATAACAAGAATCCCTTTGCCTCCGCTTCCTTTTGCGGGTTTCATTACAAAGGATTGGTCGTTGCGGAGGAATTCCTTGAGCTCGCGAACATGCCCTTGAGTTTTAACGACCCCAATGAGCTTGGGCACGGCAATACCTGCCTCAATGGCGATTTTTTTTGTGAGGAGTTTGTTGTCTACCCGAGGGTAAAACTTGCGTGGATTATTTTGGGCGATACAAACCACGTTGCGGTGGTTCATCCCAACGATGCCCTCTTTGCGGAGTTTGCCTGGTGTGGTGATAAACATGGCTTATTTCTCCCGAATCATAGGTTCAAATCGGCGGAGTTCGCTCAACCGGTAGCCAGAGTAGCTTCCGATAATGAGGATCACAGCGAGGAGCACGAGTAGCAATTCTGGGAATGAGAAAACGAGATGCTCGAGGAATCGGTTGGTCATCAGCAGGTAGATAATAGATGCCGTGAACAGACTTCCGCCCCCTTGAACAAAGACATCCCGAGGTCCTTCTTCTTCCCAAAGAACGGACATCCGTTCGATTGTCCAAGAGATGATGATCATCGGGAAAAAGGTAACCCTAAGCCCTTGCTGGAAGTCCATTTTGATAGAGATCACGCTGATGGCGATAAATATAATAATCACAAACACCAGCACCGCAGAGATACGCGGGACGAGTAGTAGGTTGAGGTGGCTGAGGTAGGAGCGCATGAGAAGCCCCACGCTGACGACTACGAGAAAGAGGATCAGTCCCCAAACAAGCGAGGTTTGAAGGAATGCGAGAGCAATCAAGATGGGCATAAACGTGCCCGATGTCTGGATACCTACGAGGTTGCGGAGGATTACCACAACAAGGGCTCCTAGCGGAATGAGAAGGAGGAGTTTGAAGGTGTTTTGCTCGGCGATGGGTAGAGAGTAAATGGAGAAATCAATCAAGGCTGCCCCTGTATTTTTACCCGCGAGAATGGCAGCGCGTCCCGCCATCATTCGACCCGTATTGATAGAAAAGACAAGTTTGGAGTCTTTTCCTCCTGTTACTTCAAAGATTGAACCATCGCCCGTGTGCCAGATGAGAAGGTCATCCTGCGTGCAGACTTTGCCTGTTTTTGGATTGATGATTTGCCATTCTTTGCCGTCGAAAACTTCGAGGAGCGTGGTGAGTTTTTGAGTGCGGCTCTTTTTATCGAGAAATAGCCCCTTGGCTCGGAAGCTGTGAACTCCTGCTTTTGCGAGGATGTTATTGACTAAACCGAGAAATCCCGTGTTGCTGTCATTGCTTTCGAGCAACATTTTGAGGTGGTCTTTTTTAGATGCCGCTAAGTTTTTAAGCAGTGCTTGAGTGATGAGCACTGGGTTGTCTCCACCAGCTTTTTTGATGTCTTTAATGATTTGATCCACCGCTTTTCCTGCGGCTCCTTCAAATACAATGTTTGAGGCATCTGGAGCTTCTGCCGGGATGGCTTTAAGCTTGGAAGTTCCTTTTTTCTTATATGCTTGAACACGATAATAAATGATCTGTTCGCCTTCGGCTTTGTCGTTTTTCCAGACAACGCTATCCTCGTCTCCTGAAATAGCATTTTTTGTAGTAACAAATGAATCGCTGACCGTTTCTTGGCTGATGGTGCTGATGTTAACGGTGCTGTCTGGTTTGTGAAGTGTGACGGTGGATGGACCACCTTCCCCAGTAAAGGTGATTTTGGCTTCAACCGTCCATGTATCGACTTTTTCTTGAGGGAAAAAGGAGAACCCGAGAACTTGATTTTTGTAAATAGCAGCACCGAGCCCCAAAGTGACGAGGATGAGGATGATGATGCGGAGTTGCGTTTTAGTTTTCATTGGATTTTTCTTTGCTGATTGGGTTCGCGAGATAGTTTTGGCTGACGTCAACGAGTGCGCGACCGCTGAGGAAATTGCGGCCGATTAAAACGGGATATTCGAAACCTTCTCGGTCGGTGAGTGAAAATTCGCAGTGGCATTTGATATCGCCGATGGAAACGAGCATGGAAACAACGGGACGATGAAGTGGTTCAGCGCCGTGGCGTTTGACAGGGATAATTCGAGCGAGCGGGCGCTCTACTTTGATCCATTTCCCTTTAGGATCTTTTGTGGTAGGCATTTCAAAGCGCACCCATTTTTTGCCATCGCGCTCATAATGTTCGATGTTGATGGCTCTGAGAGAGGACGTTGTGGCTCCTGTATCGATTCGAGCGTCGAGTTGAACGTTTTGTTTGAGAAAGGAAATGGATTCAACTTCTCCAATAATCGTGAGCTTTGTTGCAGATGACGATTTTTTGGAGGCGTTTGCCGATTTCTTGGGTTGCGCGTTGGTATGAGCTAGTCCCAAAAACATAGCGGTGACAGTTAGAAGTAGGTAGTGGATTTTCATGATTGAAATGCTGATTGATTGTTGCACTGATGGAAACTGCTCTAGCGGTGAAAGTCAATGGTGATTCGTTTAAAAATGAAGGGAGGTTTTTTGGAAAAAAAAGATTAAAGATAGGGAGAAAGGAGACGGGCTGCGCCATCGCGAAGACGAACCAGTCGGGGGCGCTTATTGAGTTCTTCTAGGGTGAGTTGACGGGAGCATTTTATTTTTGAGTCGATGATGCAGTTGAGATGTTCTGCGAGGTTTTTGTCGTAACATTCAACATTGTATTCGAAGTTGAGCCGTAGGCTTCGTGGATCCCAGTTTGTGGAGCCTATCAGTGACCAGAGCCCATCTACGACAAAGAGCTTGGTGTGGTCAAATGGCGGAGGGGTCATGTAGATCCGGCACCCTTTCTCGATGAGTTTCGGGAGTTGGGGGATCACCGCCCAGTTCATGATTCCGATGTTGTTTTTTTCAGGGATCAGAATGTCCACTTTCACACCACGCATCGCTGCGATGGTTAGGGCGTCGAGAATCGAGGCGTCTGGGAGAAAATACGGTGTTGTGATGCGCACTTGAGTTTCCGCCACGGACAGTGCACCGAGAATGATTTCGCTGATTTTATTGAGGTCTTCATCGGGACCATCAGGGATGCCGCGAGCAACGATATTTCCTCGGCGCTCTAGAATGGGGAACCAAGTCGAGCCTACGAGTGATTCGCCAGAGGTGAATGCCCAGTCGATGGCAAACATTTCTTGAAGCTCTGCTACGATAGGGCCTTCGAGTCGAAAGTGAAGGCAGGCTACGGGGAATTTGGGATTGCATTTGAGGCAGTGGCCGATCCGGATATTGGTTCCTCCCGTGAATCCAATTTTTCCGTCCACCACGAGAATTTTTCGGTGATTGCGAAGGTTAGCATAGGGGAGTCGCCAAGGAACGCGGTAAGGAGGGAGAAAGGCGGCGGCTCGGATGCCTTCTTTCGTAAGTAGTTCAACCATGCTGGGTTTGCTATATCGAGCACCAACTCCATCGATGAGAACCCGGATTTCTACGCCTCTTTCTTGGGCTGATTTGAGAGCGGTGAGAAATTTTTCACCTACGGGATCACTGTCAAAGATGTAGCTGTTGAGGTTGACGGATACTTTGGCCTGATTGATGGCGTGGAGCATTTCTGGGTAGGCTGCGTCTCCGTTGAGGAGTGGGGTGATTGCGTTGCCGAGCATGATGTCGTTTCCCGTAACCATCCTTCCCAAACGTGCTAAACCCATAAATGTTGGGTGGCTTTTTTGAAGCTCTTGGATGCGAGAGACGTCCTCGCGAGTGATTCGAACGTCGGCCTCGTGGTTCCAAGCGAGAAGTAAACCTAGAGATGCCCCTTTTCGGCGGATGCGGTTGATGCCTAGGAGTGTGTAGGCTGTCGTTCCCAGAATGGGAGAGAGCCAAGCGAGACCAATCCACCCCACCGCGGCACGCACATCGTCTTTTCGTGAAATGGCATCCACGGTCACCCAACAAGCCCCCGCGATGTGAATGAGCGTGAGCACGTAGGGCCAGACCGTTTGAAATTCTACGAGTAATATGTGCATGTCTTTTCCGTGAAAGGTATGGCCATTGAAAGCGAACTCAAGGATTTCCATAAAAAAATCTGCTATTTCCCCTTTTCCTTAGTGTGAAAATATCCACACTTCGCCGCTCATGAGTAGCATCGATCCCGCGCATCCGTCATTTTCTTCTTTTATCTCCCGCATCGCTTCTGAGCTTTCTTTGAGTGAAAGCCAAGTTGCAGCCACGGCAAAAATGTTTGCTGAGGGGGCTACCGTTCCATTTATCGCCCGATACCGAAAAGAGGCAACGGGTGGGATGGATGAGGTGAAGATTCTTGCGGTTCGGGACAGGTTGCAACAACTCACTGATTTGGAAAAACGCCGCGATGCGATTTTGAAAAGTTTGGACGAGCGAAAGCTTCTAAGCGCAGAGCTTAAGGATAAGGTGCTTGCTGCTGAAACGATGACTCGTTTGGAGGATGTGTTTGCTCCTTACCGACCCAAACGCCGCACCCGTGCAACGATGGCCAAGGAGCGAGGTCTTGAGCCACTGGCTGATTTTATTTTAAGCAATGCTGAAAATCCATCGGCAGACCCTGTGGCGGAGGCTGAAAAGTTTGTCGTGCAATCTGAGGAGAAAGATAAAAATGTGCCGCTTGCCGTGGATGCTCTTGCTGGTGCTCGGGATATTTTGGCAGAGCGCTTCAGCGACGATGCCGATTGTCGAGCCGAGTTGCGCGATCTTATTTTGAAAGAGGGAACCGTGACAACCAAGGTCATGTATGGCAAGGAGGAGGAACCTGGAGCTCAGAAGTTTAAAGATTACTTTGATTGGAGTGAGCCGTTTCACAAAGTGCCCTCCCACCGAATGCTCGCGATGCGTCGGGGTGAAAAGGAAGGGTTTTTATTGATGCGTATTCAGGCGGATGAAGACGCTGCTCTTGCTAAAATGCGGGGGCGATTTGGCGTGAAATCTTCTGGTCCGTGCGCGGAACAGTTGGACCTAGCTATTGTAGATTCTTACAAACGCCTGCTCAGTTTATCTTTAGAAACCGAGTGTCGGATGAAGGCTAAAAAAGAGGCGGATACCGAGGCCGTGCGCGTTTTTGCTGAAAACTTGCGCGAGCTTCTGTTGGCATCGCCGCTGGGTCAGCGCCCCATGATTGCCATCGACCCCGGATTCCGAACGGGGTGTAAAACCGTGGTTCTCGATGCGCAGGGGAACCTTCTTTACGATAACGTTCTGCACTTTACCTCGGGGCAACGGCAGGCTGAAGAAGCGGCGGCCATGCTTAAAAAAATGGTGGAGAAATTTAAAATCGAAGCCATTGCAATTGGAAATGGCACAGCTTCGCGGGAAACGGAAGCGGTGGTGCGTGCGGCGGGGCTTCCCAAATCCGTGCTCATTGTTTCCGTCAATGAATCTGGAGCGTCGATTTACTCCGCCAGCGATGTGGCACGTGAGGAGTTTCCCGACAAAGACATCACCGTGCGGGGGGCTGTGTCTATTGGTCGTCGGCTCATGGATCCGCTCGCGGAACTGGTGAAGCTCGATCCCAAAAGCATCGGGGTGGGGCAATACCAGCACGATGTGGATCAGAACCTTCTCAAATCGGGACTCGATGACACCGTGGTGAGTTGTGTGAATGGCGTGGGTGTTGAGGTCAACACCGCCTCCAAACAGCTTCTCAGTTATGTGGCGGGGTTAAATAAAACCATCGCTGGAAATATCGTCGATTACCGGGCAGAAAACGGTCCGTTTAAAACGAGAAAAGAACTCAAAAAAGTGCCACGTTTGGGAGCGAAAGCCTTTGAGCAATCGGCTGGATTCTTGAGGATTCGTGGTGGCGCTCACCCATTGGACGCCTCGGCGGTTCACCCAGAACGCTACGCACTTGTGGAGCAAATGGCAGCGGATGTCGGATGCGATATCCCGACGTTGATCCGCGATGCCGATACCCGTAAAAAGATTGATCTTAAAAAATACGTCAGCGAGGAAGTGGGGCTTCCCACACTCAAAGATATTCTCTCTGAACTTGCCAAACCCGGTCGAGACCCTCGGGCGCAGTTTGAAATCTTTACCTTTGCTGAGGGAGTGAACAAACCATCCGATCTAGTCGTCGGTATGAAACTTCCAGGGATCGTGACCAACGTGACTAACTTTGGAGCGTTTGTGGATGTTGGGGTGCATCAGGATGGATTGGTGCATATTTCACAACTCGCGGATCAGTTTGTTTCAGACCCTGCTGATGTTGTAAAAGTGGGGCAAAAAGTGAACGTTACGGTTACGGAGGTGGATCTCGATCGCAAACGGATCGCCCTTTCTATGAGAAAAGATCCAGACGCCACACCGCAGCGTCGGCAAGGCGGGGGGCGCGGAAGGTCAAACAA
>CAZOWD010000096.1:0-7323 GCA_964583225.1 uncultured Verrucomicrobiales bacterium
TTAATTCTTTTTCGCCCAAGGGTCGTTGCGCAGATAACTGGATCCTTCTTTTCCGAAAAGCTCTTCAGCACGCTTACCAGCAGGCAAACAGAAAACAATAGGTTTTGCTGGACGCCCTTGGGCATCGTAGCGGTGGAAGAGTAGGCGAACGGGGTATTCAACTTCTTTGGTTTTTCCCGTTTTGGGGTCGGTTATGATTTTTGTGCGTTTGACGCGAGCGTCATACATCTTTTCGGCGACGAGTCGGCCCGTTTTTTTGTGGTATCCGTAAACCACACGGTAGAGAACTTTGCCCGTGCCATCGTAGATTTTTCCGCTGCGCAGTTTGCCGTAAACGTCTTTGCGGTAAATAATGCTCATGCGCAGGATGCGTTCGCCATTACTTCCTTTTCTCGCGCTATAGGTGCGGCGTTCGATGATTCGCTCATCGGAGCTTTTGCTGAATTTGGTATAAGATCCGTCATTGTTGCGCATGATGCGCACGTTGTGATCCGTTCCTCCTCTTGCTGGAGATGCCGCTAAAATCGTAGAGGTCGAGGTAACTCCCGCGGTTATTAAAATAAGACTGGAAAGAAGACTATTTTTTAAGATTGTTCTCATATGTGTGCATGAGAGAATATCAGGCATACTGAATATTTCAACCTATCAATTATGATCTGGAAAACCCGAAGACGCACTTTAGATTTGTCCCAGCATGCCGTGGTGATGGGGATTTTGAATGCTACGCCCGATTCTTTTTCTGATGGAGGTTTGTATGATCAAGAAAAGCGCGCGTTGAGCCACGCTCTCAAAATGGTTGAGGATGGGGCTGAAATCATTGATATTGGCGGAGAGTCTACGCGCCCAGGTGCGGAACCAGTAAGCGCTGAGCAAGAAATGGCTCGGGTTGTTCCCTTGATTCAGGCTTTGAGAGAAAAAAGTGACGTGTTGATTTCGATTGATACTTCAAAAGCAGCGGTTGCGGAGGCTGCGTTGGAGGCTGGGGCGGATATTGTGAATGATGTGACAGGGTTGATGGGGCCTCAAAGTGGAAAGGAAATGGCTGAGGTTTGCGCCCGTTGGAAAGCGGGACTTGTCGTGATGCACATGCAGGGGACCCCGAAAACGATGCAAATGGCCCCCGATTATGAAAAAGAGGGTGGGGTGGTTGCTGGAGTGCGTTCCTTTTTTGAAGAACGTTTGGCGACGCTTAAAGCTTGGGGTATTGAATCTGATTCCATCTGTTTTGATCCTGGGATCGGATTTGGTAAAACTCTCAAACATAACTTAGCGCTGATGCAAAATTTGGGTAGTTTAGCCTCGTCTCGGCCTCTGCTGTTGGGGATTTCGAGAAAATCTTTGATTGGGCTTTTGCTGGACGAAGATGATCCTCTAAAGCGGGATGAAGCTACGGCTATCTTGTCGGCTTTATCTTTTAAAAATCATGGGGTTTGCCTTCATCGCGTGCACGATGTGAAGAGGTGTGCGCAAGCGTTGCGTTTAAGTGAATACTGTTAATTTTTTGAAGGATAACGAAGTTTTCATGGGATAATGATCAAAAATGGCAACTTTGCGCGATTTTGGGAGTTGTAAGAAGGTGGCTGAGTATTAGATTTACCTCCTCAAGAAATGATTGATTTTTATGGATAACAAAAATTTAGCTTCTGTTTTCATCCCTGTCGTTGCGCTTGTTATTGGCGTGGGGAGCGGATTTATACTGGGAAAAAGTGCTCAGCCTGAGCATCGAGCTCAAAAGTCCGCCATGGATGAAGCTCGGTCGTCGCGACGTGTTGTTCATGCGCGTTCGGGAGGAGGAGCGAGCCGTAATAATGAGGTTCGCGGAACTCGGGTGAAAAGTTTGGCTCAGGCGATGGAGCTTCCAGGGCAAAACTCGAGGCTGCGCGCTTTGATGGATTATTACGAGGGGTTGCCTGTCTCCGAATTTCAGAACGAAGCTAAAAAATTGGAAGATTTGCCATGGAATGAGCGGATCATGGTGGGCAATTTGTTATTTGCTCGTTGGGGAGAAAAAGATCCAACAGCGGCTATGGCTTACACGCAAACCATGGGGTTTTCGGGGATGTTTGTGCGGGGGACGGTAATGCAGAGTTGGGCTGCCAAGTTTCCAGAAGAAGCTGCGCAATATTACACAGAGAACCCCGCTGAATTTCGGATGAGTCGTATGATGGGAGGTCGGTCGCGCTTTGGTGGGTCTATGGCGGGCACGATTGCTACGGAGTGGGCTCGGCAAGATCAATCTGCCGCTTTAGCTTGGGCTAAGTCGTTGGAAGGTCAAGATCAAGGCGCTGCGTTAAAAAATGTGTTGTCTGAATCAGCAAAGGAAGATCCAGCCAAGGCTGCCGAAATATTATCAACGCTTACGGATTCAGATTCTAAAAAAGGAGCGCAAAATGCGGTGGCGTATGAGTGGGGGAAAAAAGATTGGGCTGAGGCTCAGGCGTGGATTGCGAGTTTGCCATCGGATGAGCAGGCAAGCGCCATGTCTCAGGCATTGCGTGGGTTAGCAAAATCTGATCCATCTGTGGCGGCTGAAAAGGTAGCTTTAATTCCTGATGGATCAGAGAAGGATAGAGCGATGGAAGGAATTGCTCGGCAGTGGGGAAAAAATGATCCGGAAAGTGCTGCTACGTGGTTGTTGAAAGAAGGCAGTGAGTCCGCTCAAACCGAGAGCATTGGCAACGTGGTGTCTTCTTGGGTGAGGCAAGACCCAGCTTCGGCGTTGAGTTTTGTGAATAACCAGCCAGAGGGCGGGGTGAGAGATCGGGCAGTTTCTGCGTATGTGAGGGCGAATCAATTAGGGAACATCTCTGAAAACCTAGCGTTGGCGGAAACCATCGGCGATAGCCGGACGCGGAGTCGTGCTATAGGCATGACGGTTGCAGGCTGGATGCGTGAGGATCCTGAGGCCGCTAAAGATTATTTAAAATCAACGAAATCGCTGAGTGAATCGGATAAAAGAAGAATTAACCGCTGGATTCGTTAATTGACGGTTATGGGAGGGGCGATTGTGGATTGTTTTCAAAAAGAGATTGGCTTTAGGGGCTTGGTCGGTATGTTTTCATCCCACAGAGGCTGTGAATCCTCTGAATTTTTATGACTGAGACAACTCGTTTAGAAAAAGTAACCTTAGCCATTCAGCATGTTTTTGCCATGTTTGGTGCCACGGTTCTCGTTCCTGCCCTCACAGGCCTCAATCCAAGCGTGGCTCTTATTTCTGCGGGAATAGGAACGCTGATTTTTCACTGGGTTACTGGTGGCATTGTTCCTGTTTTTTTAGGCTCTAGTTTTGCGTTCATCGGAGCCATTATCACGATATCGGGAAGCGATGGCGCTGGCGTGTCTAACGCGATGGGAGCGATTGTCGCAACGGGTTTGGTTTACGTAGTGCTTTCTTTTTTGGTGAAGTTTGCGGGAGCCGATCTTATAAAAAAACTCTTTCCGCCGGTGGTTACGGGACCCGTTATTATGGTGATCGGGTTATCTCTTTCTCCGATTGCTGTAGATATGGCGTCTTCTAATTGGACGATTGCTTGTATCAGCATAGGCACGATCATTGTGGTGACTTGCTTTGTGAAAGGATTTTTCAAATTGGTTCCGATTCTTTTAGGCATTGTTGTGGGTTATCTTGCTGCGATGGCTATGGGAATTGTTGATTTTTCTCCTCTGCACGAAAAAGCCCCTCTCTTGATTTCACCTTCGGCGTTTACATTTCCAACTTTTGAAATCAACGCTATCCTGATCATGGTTCCGATCGCCTTGGTTTCTTTTATGGAGCATATTGGCGACATCACAACGAATGGTGCGGTCGTTGGAAAAGATTTTTTCAAAAAACCAGGTTTGCATAAAACATTGTTGGGTGACGGCCTGGCGACCATTTTTGCGGGGTTTATCGGTGGACCAGTGAACACAACCTATTCAGAAAACACGGGAGTGCTTGCCGTGACTCGGAATTACAATCCCTTGATTATTCGTATGGCTGCAGGCTTTGCGATTATTTTGGGAGTTTTTGCGCCCATTGGAGAGTTGCTTAGGACAGTTCCTGTTGCCGTTATGGGAGGAGTGAGCTTTGTGCTTTTTGGGATGATTGCCTCCATTGGGATGCGGTCGATGGCTCATGCAAAGCTAGATTTTAATAATAGTCGGAACCTGATTATTGTATCGATGATTCTCGTTGTGGGGCTTGGAGGGGTTGAATTTTCTCTCTGGGGGTTAGAGTTGAAGGGGATTGGTCTCGCAGCTCTTGTTGGTATGATTGCAAATCTGGTTCTGCATGTTATATTCCCCGACAACCCTGAGGACGACTAATCCAAGACCCATTATGAAAGAATTTCCCAATCTTACGGTAACCAACCATCCGCTTATTCAGCATAAACTCACTTATATCCGTGAAAAGAGCACACCTAAAAAGGTTTTTAAGGAGCTCGTGGATGAGGTTGCTGCGCTATTAGCCTATGAGGTTACTAAGAACCTTCCCCTCAAGCCTATTCAGGTAGAGACACCGTTGACCATTACCTCGTGTCAAAAAATTGATAGTTCCAATGTCGTTCTTGTTCCATTGCTTCGCGCGGGGCTTGGATTTGTTGATGGCGTGTTAAATCTTATCCCGAACTGTGTTATTTGCCATATTGGCATGTATCGGGATCACGAAACGCATCAGCCGGTGACTTATTATTTTAAACCTATCGAATCGCCTGAGGATAAGCTCTATATCATGGTGGATCCCATGTTGGCTACGGGAGGTTCCGCGATTGCCGCCGTGGATATTCTCAAAGAAAATGGAGCCAAAAATATCAAGTTTATGTGCCTTGTTGCGGCTCCTGAAGGGGTGGAAGCCTTTGAAAAAGCGCATCCGGATGTGGAAATCTTTGCTGCGGCTCTTGATGATAAACTCAATGAGGATGCCTATATTGTTCCTGGCTTAGGAGACGCGGGGGATCGACTTTTTGGCACCAAGTAAATTATTGTCATGAACCAGACTGAGATCAGGGAGCGCCTCGCTGAAATGGGCGTGATGCCATCGAAGAAGTTGGGGCAGAACTTTCTCGTGGATGAGAATGTTGCCAAGTGGATTGTCGATCAACTTGAATTGAAGTCGGGAGATACCGTGGTCGAGGTTGGGCCTGGGACTGGGGCTTTAACGGAACACGTGGTGAAAGCAGCGGATAGGGTGATTCTTGTAGAATTTGATGCCCGATTAGCCGAAGGTCTGAAAAATCGGTATGCTGATAATGATAAGGTGGAAGTGCACCATTTTGATGGTGCGCGGTTTGATGTGAGTTGTTTGTTTAAACATCATCCTGTAAAATTTTTAGGTAACTTACCGTATTCGGCGGGGGGTGCGATTATGCGGAACTTTATGAAACGTCCGTCGCCCATTTCTCGGGCTGTGTTGATGCTTCAAAAGGAATTTATTGATCGGATTATTGCGGAGCCAAAAACGAAAGCGTATGGCGTGCTTTCGCTTAGAATGCAAAGTGAATGGGTGAGTCGTCCCGTCAAAACGATTCCGCCTCAGGCGTTTTTTCCGCGTCCGTTGATTGATTCGACGGTGATGGTTTGTGAGCCACGGGAGTTGACCGATGCCGAACCGTTGCCTGTGTATGACGCGCGTCTTTTTGATGAAATTATCCGCCGTGGGTTTTCGCAGCGTAGGAAGCAGTTGAGGAAACAAATGCCATCGACTGGTGTTTGGGAGGAGGCTGCTGAGCGTATAGGGGTGCCCGTCACGGCACGCGCTGAGGAGTTGAGTTTGGAGCAGTGGGTGGAGTTGACGCGTTATTATGACGATCATCCTTTAAAAAATACGCCGCAAAAAGGTGACGAGCTTTTTGATGTGGTGGACGAAAAGGATGAAGTGCAAGGTCAGGAAACTCGCGAAGTGGTGCATCGGGACGGGTTGATACACCGAGCAGCGCATGTGTTTGTCTTTAACAAACGAAAAGAGTTGTTTCTACAAAAACGTTCTCGGCTTAAAGATGTGCATCCAGGGGTGTGGGATTCCAGTGCCGCAGGGCATTTAAATGCTGGAGAAGGGTATGAAGCAACGGCTGTGCGCGAGTTGAAAGAGGAGTTGGGCATCGAGGTGGATGTTGACGCTGTGCAGGAAATTGCCCGAATCCTTCCGAGTGAAAATACAGGGCAAGAGCACGTGCGGCTTTACATTACGCGCTACGATGGAGCTTTACGTTACCCGTGTAGTGAGATCGAAACCGGACTTTGGATCTCGATGGAGGAAGTGGATGCTTGGATTGCTAAGCGTCCGCAAGATTTTGCGAGTGGCTTTATCGAGTGTTGGAAGGCTTTTTATTCCAAGCTCCAGCAGGGGAAAGAAGTTTCCGATTAATCGATTTGCCGTGGTGGCTTGACCGATTTGCGCGATTTCATGAGCTAATCGGGGAGAAGAAAGGTAAAAAATAACAAAAGGTGGTAGGTCTACCAGGAGTCGAACCTGGATCTACGGCTTCGGAGGCCGTCATACTATCCATTGTACTATAGACCCTTTTTGTCCTTTTTGAGTTCAAATGAGGATGAAAAGGAAGTGCGTCGTGCGCACGAACGCTTCGATAAGCTTTTGCGAATGGTGAGTCAAGCAGGTATATGGTCGAAATAAAAAAGGTTCATTTTTTGTAATTTACTCCTTTACTCTAGGTTTATAATTAGCAGAATCGTTCCAAGCGTTGACTGTCTCGAATGGACGGTTTAAAAATGAAAGGGTTTTGAAATGATCCTTTAAACGCACCATATCAACTAATATATCAATCCTAGCATGAAATACGCATCTTACCGATCCTTGAAGACTGTGGCTATCGCAAGTGTCACCGTATTCTTTTCTACGTCCTCTCTTTTTGCTGCGGCAGAAGACTCTTTATTGCAAAAATATGTGATTGCTGGTGGGTGGACTATGGCTCTCATGGGCTTCCTCGTATTGGCTTTAATTGGTCTTTGTGTGTTTAATGCAATGAACTTAAGCAAAGCGAAATACTGTCCAGAGGAATTAAAGGCTGCTTTGATGGATCACATGGTAAACTGCCGTGTTCGCTCCGCAATTGAGTTGGCTGCTTCTGATCCAAGTTACCTTGGTCGTATGATGGCCTATGCGCTTCCTAATATCGATGCTCGCCGAATTGAGGATCTTGGTCGTGATTATGTTGAGGATGCTATTGCGGACTTTACAATCAATGAGAACCGTAAGGCGATGACATTGATTAACTACATTTCTCTTGTGGCTCAAACAGCTCCGATGCTCGGGTTGTTTGGAACAGTGCTTGGTATGGTGGCTGCGTTTGCCACACTTTCTAGCGGTGACGGATCGACGGATCCAGG